>BQIY01000029.1 GCA_021604265.1 Nitrospirales bacterium | reverse complement strand
ATGCCGCCGATCATCAGTGGCACATTGTTGGCGCGACACAGGGACACGATTTCAACCGTAGTGAGCAGACCACTTTTGGTGATTTTTAAGTTAATAATATTCGCTGCCTGTTCATTGATCACTCGTCGAGCATCTTCAATCGTAAAGACTGATTCGTCCGCGGCAATCGGTACTGTTGTTCGTGCGGTGATGGTGGCCATGCCGTTGATGTCGTGTCGAGCGATGGGCTGCTCAAAGGCTTTGACCGGCGTTCTCAAGTTTTCAAGTTTCTTGGCTATTAGGAGGGCCTCTTCGACTGAGTAGCCTTGATTGGCATCGACAATTAATGAAATGTCATCGAACGCATGATCGAGGGCTGAGAATGTTTCGAAGTCGTCTGTGATGGTCCCGCCTACTTTGAGTTTGAATAGTCGATACCCTTGTTGATACCAGTTTTGTATACTCGCCACAGTTTCTGTCGGCGTCTTAATTGGGATGGTGATGTCTGTTTCATATTCCACCATCGCGGCTCCACCCCACAATGCCCACAAGGGTATGTCCCGCTCACGGCACAAGGCATCAACCATGGCGGTTTCCAAGCCGCAGCGCACGGCGGGGTGGTGGGTGAGAAGGATCTCAAGTTGTGTCGAGATTTTCTGATACTCGCAGACGTCTAGGCCGATGAGTTGAGTGATGGTGTTCCTTGCGGTCACAAGACTGCTCTCTTGAGTTGCTCCCATGAGTTCGGGGAACGGCGCGATTTCTCCATAGCCTTTTGTTCCGGAACTCAGCGTGATCCGAACAAACAGGTTCTTGGCAATGGCCATTTTCCCTTGAGAAATTGTGAACGGTTCGATCATTGGAATATCGACTGGCCAAACCTGTACATCCGTGATTCGGGTTGTCCATGTGTTATTTGTGCTACTCATGGTGTGTTGAGTGGGTCCATAAAAGTTTTCCAGGTGGTTCGAGTTCCGTTTCTCTCACATTTAAAGGTTTTTTCTCATTGTGACAAGCGTCTGACTTGTCACGGCTAATCATTTGATCTGTCGGGACGATGGTCTGTCTGTCTTGACAGGGGCAGTCGTAACGCGCTAGGCACAACTAGGTGCTGGATGTTGGATATCTTTATGGTCTGGAGCTATTGTTCTGTTTATTCCTGTTTCTATGGAGGTTGTCATATGAAAGTCCTCACACTATTCCTTTTCGTCGGACTGAGCCTCAGTGGGTGTATTACGCCAACTCCTGGCGAAAAAGCCCGCAGTGCTTGCATGGACTCTGTCCCAGAAGATATTCGTCGGGCAGCGCAAGGTGAATTTGATCTATATCAAGGGAGAGCACAAACGGCTCTCAGTCATGACCGCGCTGTAACGGCTACCGATATGATTCCAAGTCAGCCTCAATGTTCGCCGGCTTGTCAAGACGCACGTGAAGAGCAGCAACGAATCGTGTCTGAATGCTATGAGCAGTGGCGAAAAGTCCACCCGTCTTTGGCGGGAGAGGAACCCATAGTTCCTGGTCAATAGCTATAGAGGATCACACGTCTACAAGACTTTCAGGATGATTCGTGATTATGCCGGCAACGTTGTCAATCGTACCCCTCAAGGAATCTTTAAAAAAGGAGCCTGTCCATGGCTGTTACCAAGCTTTCTCCTCAGGAGATAAATTCTAAGCTGACTGAGCTTTCTGGTTGGGAGCTTCAAGGTAGTAAATTGCATCGGGAATTCAAGTTTGCAGATTTTGTGGAAGCCTTTGGATTTATGTCGCGCGTAGCACTGCTTGCCGAATCTGCTGGCCATCATCCTGAATGGTTTAATGTGTACAACACGGTCAACATTGATTTGGCCACGCATGACGTTGGCGGCATTAGTGAGGCGGACTTTGCTCTGGCTGAAAAAATCAATCGACTGTGTGGACATTGAGATTCGAACGCGGAGATTTCAAGGCGGAATTGGGAGAAAGTAAAGGGGCAGCCTACTTTTGCTTCACTATTCCGGCTTTTCCCTTTGTGTGTTGACGGATTACGGGCAAACGTCCTTCCCAAAGTGTGTCGAATTCATTTAGTGTGTCTCGTTTTTCAGCAGCTCTGAGATCTGAAAGGGGCGAATATGTATTACTTTGCCTATGGCTCAAATATGTCGATGAGACGGCTCCAACATCGATTGCCGTCGGTGTCTGTCGTGTGCGTCGCTCGTCTCCCTGAGCATAAACTGATGTTTCACAAAAAGAGTCAAGACGGTTCGGCAAAGTGTGATGCCATGCATTCAGGGCACTCTGACGATGTCGTCTTTGGCGTGGTGTATGAGATTCACGAATTAGAAAAAGAAAAGTTAGACACGATAGAAGAACGAGGCCACGGCTATGAAGTCAAAACGGTGAAGGCGTACACATATCAAGAAAAGCCGATTGAAGCGATGACGTACTATGCGATACAGATTGATGCCATGTTGCACCCCTATCATTGGTACAAGGAACATGTCCTGCGCGGAGCGCGAGAGCACCACCTTCCTACTGCCTATATCCAGTCTCTCGAATTCGTCATGTCTATTCCCGATACCGATCTAGAACGACATACACGTGAGTTGCAAATTTATCAGTAACCCAAAGGTTTGCGAATGGCGTGTCGTGTATCGAGAAGATTCGAGTTGGACATCCTTTTCAACTATGTCAATCAGCCTTTTAAGAGGGCATCTGAAATGGGAAGTCCGTCAAGTGATAACTGTGGGTTATCTCATTCAGGTTTTGATGCCGGTGCAATCTGATAGAGTTCGAACTTTTTGGAAAACGTATGCGAATTCGTGATTTTTTACGGTTTGTTTATAAAAGCCCGGCTCTAAGAAGCATCGAATTCTCACGGCCTGGAGGAGTATAATATGGTTAAGACCAGTTGATTGCACCACATCGTTCTGTGAGTACGACGCTTAATAGAACAGGAGATATGTTTATGGTTCAGCAGAGGAAATTGAAAACGATATTGTTAGGCCTTGGAGTCTTGTTGCTGATTTATAGTGTGGGGTTTGGACAAATACATTCTTCGCCTGTCAGTATTCATATGGAGAGTTGGGCTCCCTATTACCGACCTTTTGAGGCGACTATCCAATCGGGAACTCCTATACATTGGAACAATCCCACCGCTTCCTCTCATACTGTCCGGCATGACGGTTGTGACAAAGAAGGCCCGTGTCTCTTTGATTCCGGAGCGGTACCGCCGAACGGCAGTTTCTCAGTCCCAGGGCTTGCCCCTGGTCGCTATCCCTATCATTGTGAGTTGCATCCGATCATGCGGGGGCAGTTGGTTGTTGCACGCTCTGTTGAGTCGAAAGCGGATTCTGTGCAAATGCTCAACTAAACAATGCCCCAGTGTCGCCAGGCTCAGAGGAGAGTGTATGTTGTCTGTCCGTATTCGCATGAAGTGGCATGGCTGGGAGGATGAGGGGAAGTAAGAGAGGGGTTCAAAACTTGTCGAGTTTGTTTGACTTAGCTTTAAAACAATCGGTCCCGGAATCTCAATCGATCCCAGAGTGTGACCTTGCGTAGCAGTGGGGAATTCTTATTCAGTCGATGCCGTTTCCCTCGACGTGTTTCGATTTCGATCGTGTCGTCATCAAGGACCTGTATTACTTTCCAAAATTTGTTAATTGTGTAGGAATAGGTTTCTCCATGCTGGGCCGGATAGATTTCTTGCGCGCGCGGACTGGGTTGAGACGATGTTTTCGATTTTGTAAAGACCACAAAGTCCCCGACATTGATCGTCATACAGGATACCCTTCGCTCAGGAACGTTGAGTGATCGTCATAGAATTTCTCTCTCTCGTCGACCCTTCTTCTTTAGAGTATCATGTTATCTGTTTTTTTCAAATTCCGGCTGTGGAATGCCGGGTTACGCGAGGCTGCACGAGCACAAGTTTTTACTTTCACTAGCCGTACGTGGAAAAACTGAGAGGCTTGTTGTGTTTAGCCTATCCTGAACGATGTTTGCGTGAATGGTTAGGCCTATTGATGGAGCCGTCGCGAACAACTTGCGTGACGTATGAATTGGATAAAGGTCATCATCTGAAGATTGCATGTGATTCAAATTGATACTCAGGTCGAGACACTTTTTTGTTGGAAACGTGTCATGTCTCAACTGGTTTTAGCAATTTTTCTCTTTATAATGTAGATGATCACTCTCTTATTTATTTTTCGGATGGTTAAAGATATGGATCTCCGCTTCCCATTCCTTCTACTCGTGATTGTCGTGACCCTTGACTCTTCGCCTGGATTTGCCTCAGAACGGATAGACGACACGAGTCTTGACATTCTTGGCGCAGAAATGGATTCTCGCCCCACTGTCAGGGACCTAGAGCGTCCGGCTACTGTGGATGATGCGCGCATAGCGGTGGCCATTAAGAAAAAGTTTGCTCGGGTCAGTCGCCAGTTATTTTCTTCTATCGAGGTTTCGGTGAAGGACGGAGTCGCCACGCTCAAGGGCACGGCTGAGAGCTTGTGGGCTCAGGAACGGGCTGATGAACTCGCTCAGGTCATTCGAGGTGTTCGTGGCGTGATTGACCGGATTTCCGTAGGTCCCGTAGGCAAAACTCAAGATTCAACGATTCAGGAACAGCTGGAACATCAGTTTCATGAAGATCCTGTGGTTGAGTTAAAAGATCTTGACATCTCGGTCAAACGAGGGGTTGTCACATTGAAAGGACAGATGCAGTCATGGCAGGAAAAACAGTCAGCTCTGTCTATCGCGAAAATGGTAAGAGGTGTTCAGGCTGTTCGGGATGCATTGACTGTCCATCTGGTTGAAGGGAGAACGGACTCCGTCATTCGAAAAGAAATTGTGCGTCGATATCAATTTGATGTATGGGTTGAGCGACCTGAATTCGTGAAGGTGAGTGTCCAGGATGGTGTGGTCACGTTGAGCGGTCGTGTGCGAAGTGTGTATGAAAAACATCGGATCGCAGAGCTCTCTCGGGTGTCAGGTGTTCGGGACGTGCGGATCGATGGAGTCGAAGTCATGGAGGGAACTGATGACCCCATGATCCGTTCTCGCCGTCCGACGCCAACGGATGAAGAGATTACAGATGCCATTCAACGTGTCTTGGCATATGATCCTCGTCTGGCCTTGTTCGACATTCAGCCTTCGGTCGAACACGGAATTGTGACCCTCACGGGTACGGTACCGTTTCTGTCCATCAAACGGGAAGCGGAAGAGGATGTGCAGCATACCGTTGGTGTTCGTGACGTGAAGAACCAACTCACGGTTCAAACCCGTTCCTCCATGACTGACCAAGCCATTCGTGCTCGTATCCAGAATGCTTTTACGCATGATCCGGTTCTGGCGAGGTTTCCGCTGTCGGTGGCTGTCCGGAAGGGAACCGCTCTTCTTACGGGAACAGTGGATTCGATTTATGAACGTCATCGGGCTGAAAATGTGTCATCCCGTATCCGGGGCGTACATGCCTTGCAAAATCAAATCGAATTTGCGACACGGGAAGAAGAAAAAACTGATGGAGACATTCAATTGGATATTGAAAATCAAGTGTGGTGGAATCCCTATCTTTCAGAGCAAGATATCGTGGCAACCGTCAAGGATGGAACAGCGATCTTGAATGGCTCAGTCGAACACGCGCCGCAGCGGGTGATTGCCGAACAGCAAGCGTTTGAAGCCGGAGCCTCGGCTGTTGAAAATCACTTGCAAATCAAAAAACGAGTCTTTACTCCAGAATCCTAATTTAGACCAATGCTTAACAGGCGATGAGACGAACAGTTTTATGCTGCTGTAATAGGTTGTAGGCTGTCGTTTAGTGATTCGGTCCTGTTGGTCATGACTCCTGCCTGGTAATGTTTCGATAAGCGACAAAGCTGAGTCCGTATTCCGTTAGCAAACCTGTACCCCAAGACATATTCTTCGAGCCCCTGCTTCTGAGATATGCCTTTACCGGGCACCTAACTTGTCGCCTTGTTGACGAGGTTGCTGTAGAGGCGTAGACTTTAACCTGTTCACAGATAACCGCCTGGGTTTGACCATGGGGTGACTGACGTGAACAGTCAAGATCGATCTCAAGACTTCCTTGGAAAGCCCTGCAGGTTTCTATGCCTGAAGGGCTTTTGTGTTTTGTTCACAAGGTGAAAGTATGAACCCGGACCAGCCAGGTAGGTTAAAACATATTCCCTTTCTTACCGGCCGTGCAGAGGCGGAATTTTTTACTGAAGGTACCTACAGGGGAGGTGCTGTCATGATCAAAACAGGTTTCTTGTGGCGAACCCTTTTGACTAGCCTTGTGTTGGTTGCGTATATGGGCTGTTCCTCAGGAACGAAAGAAGCAGGTGTCGAGGCCTGTGTTGACCCAAAGGTGGTTGCAGACTATGTTCATGCGATCATTGAGGCGGATCGGACTCTTTATGCCTCCCTTGTGGTCGAAAGAATGAAGCATCATGGGAAAGACCTGGTAGTAGAAGACTGGGCCGAGAAAGACAAGCTTCCCCTTCCCGCTCAAATGTTGCAGTTTGCAGGACTTGAGGTGGAGAGGAAGGGGAGCGGCCTGAAATACCGTTTGGCGAGCTTATGGCCAATAGATAAAACTAATAAGCCGGCAAACGATCTTGAACGAACAGGATTGCAGGCGGTGTCGGATGATCCGGGGATAGTACATACGAGAACGATCAAAAGGCCAACAGGTTCCGTCTTTAAAGCGATTTATGCGGATAGAGCGGTCTCAGATGCCTGTGTAACCTGTCACAATGAACACCCCCTCAGTCCAAGGACTAATTATAAGCCCAACGATGTAATGGGAGGCATTATTATTCAATTCCCTCTGAAATGATTGAGGGTTCTTACCCTTATTTAAGGTAATTGGGAGGTTTAAATACGGTTTACGCACCAGATTGTGTGTGGATGTTTAAGCCGGGCCGAAAAGCAACGAGCGAACGCTTTGAGAGATTTTATGTCGTCTTTTGATTCGAATTTTTCCTATGAGTTGTGCTCAAAGTAGATTTAACTCTTTCGCGAAAAACTCAGATGTGTTTGATTGTCAATCAATTTCTAAGCCCATAACATACTCATCAAGTGCCTGCTTCTGAGAGATTTCTTTTTTGACTAGGGCGTCTATTTCTTGCTGAATCGTTTCGAGTTCCGTTTCTTGCGCGTGGAGTTTTTTGACGTAACGAGTGTATAACTGATTTTGTTGTGAGAGACGGTGCATATTGTCCCTGATTCGTTTTTGGTCTTTGGCCATGTTCGTGATTCGAGACTCGTGTTGTTGGCGGGCGTTTTGTGTGTGAGAAAGTTGCTGGCGTAGTTCGACGACACGTTCAAGCGCGGTCTTAACATCGGGACTCACCTGTTGAGCCTTAAGATAGACGCCGATGATGTCGTGACCAGCGGTGATGAGACTCACCGTTTCTTCGAGTGATTTTCCTTCCTGAACGGTTAACGATTCTGTTTTTTTCGTATCGACGGTCATGGCAAAGCGGTACATGTTTCGTGTTTGTTCTACCGGCGTGGTGGTGTTGACGAGTTTCCAGTCAGAACGATAGGGATGTTCGACGAGCACAGTTTTTTGTTTTTGGCTGCGATTTGTGACAGTGTAGGTCGTGGTCTTAAGTGCTTTTCGTGTGGCGATGAGCACGCCTTTTTGGAGTGTTGCGGAGACGAGTTCTTGGGCAAGTGGAATCGGTTTTCGATGGACTTCGGTGTTCAGGTCCAAGGCATAGCTGATGAGCCGATCCTGCCCCGGAGCTAAATCGTTCATCTGTGCATCTCCGGCATAGGCATGGTCATCAAACACGGTGATGGGACCTTGCATGAGAGACAAGTCCGTGACGTTTTTGAGTCTGAATGCCTGTAAAGGATGTTTGGCGTGCGTGGTCGAATTATAGAGTGACAGTTTTTTCCCCGTGACAGCTTGATTGAGGATGGGCAGCATGGCGGATCCATGTCGTGGAATACTGACTGGGGTTTGAATCACGTAGCTGAACAGTTCGCCGGTTTCTTGCCCTTGGGCGGCGGCCTGAACGCCTTGCCGAAGATTCCAGTCCGTTTCCATTCGTGACTCTGCCGCTGCAGGGGCAGAAAAGCCCATCATGGCGTCTTGGTCTTCATCATGGCGCAGGGCTTGTCTGTCGTTGAATCGTTTCGCGTGGGTACGGTTTTTCCGTGAAGCGATCTGCCTTTCTTCTTTCATGTCGGTTTCCATGGAGAGACTATCTCCATGAGTCTTTGGCGTTAAGGATGCATGGAGTTCCGGTCGGACGAATGGACGAGGTGCGTAGAGTGGTTGATAGAGGTCCATCGTGAATGAGATGGGGCGCCCTGAGACTAACGAGAGCTGAATCTGCTCCCAATCGTGATCCGTGGTGTTATCGATAATTCCCCACCCTTGTAGAAATGGTACGTCATTATCCTGAAGGACTAACCGATACGACGTTTTCCAGACTGGCGTTTCTCTGAGGTAGACCAGACGTACCCGCCGTTCATCCTCTCCTTCGAATGTGATAGTGATTGTTTTTTTCTGCCGGTCGTGACTCTGAGCCAAGACGGCAAGAACCTGCTGAAGTTCCTTGTTCAGCGTATGATTCAAGACTTCAATCTCTTGGATGTGAGAAAGCGGTAGAGACTGGAGTCTTCCCCTTGCCAGGATGTTTACATATTCCACTTCAATCTGTTGCGAGGCCGTTCCGGTTTTGTTCCATTCAGTTTTTTTCTCGACCCCGACGATTGTTCCCGTCACAGGCGTTGGGGTTGTCAGTTGAACGGGTTCTCCTCGTAATTGAGTAAGCAGTTGTCCTAAAGTTGGATGATTGGAGAGGTCGATACTAAATGAACTCAGCGTTTTCGCGAGCGGGTCTTGGGACTGATATTGAATAGATGAAATGGTGCCGCCGTCAAAATCCTGAACGACGAGACTTTTTAGCAGATCGTTCATTTCGGTGACTCGAACGGGAAGTTGAATGTCTGTCTGACCCTTAACTGTTCCATCATGTTGAAAGTACCCTACACCGCTCGTATAGAGAACGACTTTCGAAATGGGGAGGTGGGCAGGTTCAGGTATGCTTGTTTTCTGAGCGGCTGCCACGACCGGTAGAAACAATACGGCTAAGCATAACATCCAGAGCGCAGGGTATCGCATGGTGGTCTCCATCAAGTGAATGCCTAGAACCTGTACTGATTGTACCATGCGCGAATAACACGTATAGAGGGGGTGGTGTAAAAATCTAACCTAAATTCAATGAGAAACGGCTCTAGATGATTGGGTTCGTGTTTATGAACTCATCGCAGTATCAATGTTCATATTCTCTGTTTCTCTGCCTCTTCTCTCTCTAATTTCCTCTTTTTCTTTCTTGCGTATCGAAAGAGATACAACATGATCCGACGAGATACGTTTTCCGGGAATTGTTGTGAGAGATCTTCTCCTTTTTGTCGTACTTCTTTGTATGGCGTTGTTATCTAAAAAACAGTCATGTGTCCTATGTTTCCTAGGGTTTGATGCAGTTATGTCGTACGGATTGTCGAGAGATATGCATCAGGTATGACGTTTGCTTAACTCAAAAATTGAATGTTGGTGCACCAACATTCATCTCAAGTGTTTCGTGTTTCATTTTGTGACTTTAGCAATGCCGTACTCTAACTGGAGTCGGTAGAAAGGAGATGTTATGCGAACAATTCAAACTGTACTTGTCGCTGCGGCCCTTGTGTTTTGCGTCGGAACGGCCATGGCAGAAACAGATCATGCCGTGACGGGGGCAGAAAGTTTTCATGCTTTGAGCCACCTGACGAGTTCAGGTGATCAAGCAATGACGGCACTCACCGATGATCAGTTGGATACGGTTGCCGGTGGCTATACGCCAAACCCGGATGCCCCGATCATTGTTATCAAGAAGTGGCCCTTCCCATGGCCGGGTCCGGTCTGTTTGTCGTGTCCATATCCCTACATGGATGGTATGCGGGATATCCTTGTGAATCCAGCAAATCTGAACATGCACGTCATGGGACACTAAACGGTGGTGTGAGAGGAGTGAGGTGTTCTCCTCTTCGGCTTCTTGTGAGTGGTGGTTCTCGAGAAGGGACCATCACTCACAAGATAAACTCCAATTGTCTTGTACCATTCGCCCAATTTTTCATGCCTGAAAATTTAGGATCGACTGTCATGAGATGTCGTCAGCGGCAGTGGCGCTCTGTCTTCTTGTGTGCTGGGTTCATCCTTTTGATGAATGGGATGTCTGTGTGGGCACAGTCATTGGAAGGTGACCGACGTGAAGAGGCCGCGGAATATCAAGAGTCGCGAGATTTGTTTTTGCGGCAAGAAAAAATTGTCTTTGGCCAAGGCGAACTGCTTTTGGAATTTTCCAGCCTGTATAGTAGTAATGAGTCTCAACTCGTGAATCTCGAATTGAAATCAAGGACATGGGATAATTCACTGAACCTCCAGTATGGGGTAATGGACGGCTTGCAGTTTGGGCTGCAAGTTCCAGTGTTCGTCAATGCCTTGCAAGAAGCTAATGATCTGGTTGGCATGACGTCCGTACGAGATGAGGACCGTGGGTTTGGGGATGTGAGCGGAGATTTGCGTTATCAGATATTCGGAGAAGCGTCAGGCAGACCTGATGTCATTCTTGATGTGAATGTCAAGTCACGCACGGGCGGGCAATCGCTTCGAGGCTCAGGACATTGGAATGTGGGAGCAGGGCTGACGTTTGTCAAAACATTGGATCCCGCTGTCGTTTTTACTCGATTAGGGTATACGGAGACTGTGAAACGAAACGGCTTCAATCCAGGAAACATTGTTGAATATCGATTCGGTGTTGGATTCTCCTTAAATGATCGCGTGAGTTTGAATGCGCAACTGAGTGGAGCCTTCCTTGGTCGCAGCCGTCAACGCGGCACGCAAATTTTGAGGTCGAGCCGTGAAGTCGCGAGCTTGTTATTCGCGACAACGATTCTGTTGGATCGTCATTTCTCCATCGAGCCAGTCATTGGTGCTGGGCTGACCGATGACTCCAATGATTTTACCTTTGGGCTACGATTTCCCTATCGATTCTGATGGTGAATATTTTGGGACTGTTTTTCTATGAGATTAAGGACCACTAAGCCTTCATGGCTTCTTGTGTCAATTCTCTTATGTTTTGTATGGGTGTCCGGTTGTGCCGGATTGCCGGGCAAGATCGATCAGTCTGAAATCCAATCGTCAAGAGTAATGCGACATTCCTTGAAAGCATTACGCGATCGATATGTGGTGAAACAACAAGAAGATTATTCCTGCGGTGCTGCGGCTTTGGCCACCCTCTTGCGCTACTACTATGGAGAAGAGACCTCCGAGCAGGAATTGCTGAAACTTCTTAAACAGCAAATTTCTTCTGAAGAATGGCCAACGAAATCTATCCAGGGGTTTTCGTTGCTGGATTTAAAAAAGGTGGCTCTGACAAAAGGATTCCGCGCAGCAGGCTTTGAGTTGACGATTGAACAGCTGGCCAAGCTGACTGCTCCAGTCATCGTGTTTCTCGAACCACTGGGATATAAGCATTTTGCCGTGCTGCGTGGACTCGATCGTGGACGTGTCTATCTGGCGGATCCCTCTCGAGGCAATTTGCGCATGAGTGTCTATCGATTTCTAGAAGAGTGGAGTGGGATTGTGTTTGTTCTTGGGAGGGCAGGTGAAGAATTGCTTATAGATTATCCGCTTGCGCTTCCTCGTCCGGACGTGCTGAATCCTGAAATCCGGCGATTCGGACAAATGTTAGATCTGAGTCGAACTGCCCAACAATTAAACCTTCGCCGCATTCAACGATAAATCCTCAACGCAGTCACAATGCTAGAAGATTGAACATCGGCTGTTTTGCCATGGTGCCTCGTGTCGGCAAGTTATTGGTGTAAAGTTGGCTGGGACATCGAGTCGCGGATTTTCTTCAATGCGTGGAGCGCAGTTTCGATGTGTTCCTGGGTATGATCCGATGTAACCGTGACGCGTAGCCGGCTCGTCCCTTTCGGAACAGTGGGCGGTCGAATGGCC
>BQIY01000028.1 GCA_021604265.1 Nitrospirales bacterium | reverse complement strand
GGTCAAGCAGTTTGTGACAGCCCAGCCTGGAACCAGTTGGGCCTTAGGCTGGGATACGCCCTCTCAACCCTCTTCCTCAGGCCAGTGGTTTTCGCCGGAATCATTCGGTCATCTGGGATTTACGGGCACGAGTATCTGGATCGACCCCATTCGTGACTTGGAAGTTATTTTTCTTTCCAATCGTGTTCATCCAACCCGAGAGAATCTAGCCATTAAAGGTTTTCGTCCCAAGCTGCATGATGCGATTATTCAGGGATTGGGGGCATGAACTTGCCTAGGTATTAATGGTTCATTTGGTTCAGCCTATAGCAGCTCCAGTTTCGCTACCCGATGAAAAATCTGAAAGTCTTGGTCCCGGGTTACCAGAGGGATGTGATGGTCTAAGCAGGTTTGGGCGATCAGCGTGTCAGCCAGTTTAACCTTGGAGCCCTTCGCGAAAATTTTGGCGCGCAGGAGTCCGGCACGCTCCCAAAAACCATCTTGAATCGGCAAGAGGGGAATACCTAAAAACGTTTCGCGAATGGTGGTTGAAAGGTTGGGGGCACTAAATAACTCCGTGAGCGTAACCGGAGAAAAGACCGCGACCTGATCCAGAAGCGCATGATCGATCACCGTGATATCCTGGCCTTCGGCTCCCTGCAAATAGGCAATCATGGAACTGGTATCGATACAGATCATCGGTCTTGTCGGAGAGATTTCAAGTCGAGCTGAAGTTTGACCTTACCCTTGAGGGCACGAAGATTTCGATAGGCCCCACCTGCGGCTACCAGTTCTAATCCGCGTCGAATGGTTGGAGTGATTCCTTCCCCGGTGGCTTGGGTGGCTCGAGTCAAAAGATCGTCAGGGACTTGCAGTGTCAGTTTCTTGAGTTTTGTCGGCATGGGCTTTCCTGGGTGAAAAGATTTCGAAGAGGGCACCCAAAGAATATACCATCCTTTATGCCATATCTCCATATGGTGTCTGGGGAGGATCCCGGAGTCTAGAGAAATAGAGTTCCTCTTCCGTGAATCTGAAAAAGTGATATGTAAATACTTTTCCAGTCCATTCCCCATTTCACTGATTTGTTTCAACTTCACTCCAAATATTTTTCGACGTGTTTGAGTACAACATTTACTATCTGGAATGGGTGGTAGGTATGGGCGTTGCCGGGTTTCGCCCTGGCAGGCGAGGCCCTTTTGTTCCGGCAAAAGGGCCCAAAACCAGTGACGCCCAATTCGGCCTCATCAAATTGAGCGGACGCGGGAAATAGGAGCGCGGACCAACTCGCTCCGCTCGGACAAGGTCCGCTAATGCTTGAAGAGCGTCCGCCCTAGGGCCGAACAGCAGGCGTCGTTATAAAGAAAGTGGTGAGTCGTAGCGATTGGGGTGTACTCCATGGATTTATTTTAGACTCTCCTCAAATATTTCCTGGAGTGTTCGAGAACAATATCTGCTCCCTGAATTCCGGTTGAGTACAAAAACCAAAGGGTCGCTGTCGCCTGGAAAATTCCGGGCTACGCGCAGGGTCTATTCACGCAAGGCAGACACCATTGTTCGAAAATTGACCGCGCTATGCCGCCTTTGATAGCTTTCTGCTGACCCACCAAAGTCTTTTGAAATTCCTATTCCCCTAGAACGAAGGGGAACCGTGGCCGGAATGCCAGAAAACAGAAAGGCCCGAAACATGAAGCATCTTCCCTGTTTAGCCGTTCCCCGTCTGCATACGCGCTTTCCGCCTTTTTCCTATCTCCTTCCCGGTTCCGGGTTCCCGACTTCACGATTTCCCGTTCTCGTCATCCGGCTCATGCTGGTGATGAGCCCATTGCTAGCAACTGTGGTGATCCAGCCGGCATTGGTTGCTGCCCAGGATGCCCCGGGAGTGTTTGATAGCCAATCCATCTTTGACTCGTCAGCCGGACCGATCTTTAGCCTACCGCCGTGGAGCGATGGATACGGTTGGGATGCGGCTGAGTACTATTCGACCATTCAGATGGCCGATCTCAATAACGATCATGCCGACGAACTGCTGGCCCGTGGTTACAACGGCATGACCGTCCACGAGTGGGATGCAACGCTGGGGCTTTGGAAAGAGCTCGCCACCAGCGGACCGTTTTCCAATCCCGAAGGTTGGAATCACCCGGAGTACTACTCAACCATTCAGACCGCTGACATTGATGGCGACGGCAGCCCCGAACTGCTTGCCCGGGGAGCCTCCGGTATGTATACGTACAAATGGGACGGGACAACCTGGCAGATTCTGAGAGCAGACGATCCAGCCTGGACTGATGCCGGTGGCTGGTCTGCCGCCAAATTCTACTCTACGATCCAGACTGCCGATATCGATGGCGAAAAGGGTGATGAACTGCTGGCGCGAGGTGTAGACGGCATCGACACCTACAAATGGTCGGGCAGCGAATGGACGTTGCTCAAGTCTGCTGATCCATTCTGGGCGGATAGTAACGGTTGGGGTGAGGCTAAATTCTACTCCACGATCCAGACCGCCGATATCGATGGCGAACCAGGTGATGAACTGCTGGCTCGTGGCATAAAGGGCATGGATACCTACAAGTGGTCGGGCAGCGGGTGGAAACTCCTCAAGAGCGCCAGTCCGGGTTGGTCTGATGCGATTGGCTGGGAACATCCGCAGTTTTACTCAACCATTCAGATGGCCGACATCGACGGCGATGGAAAAGCGGAAATGCTTGGCCGTTCCGGAGGCGGGATGGAAACCTACAAGTGGAATGGCACCGCCTGGGACCAGCTCAAAACTGAGAATCCAGTCTGGTCGGATGACTTCGGTTGGGATCAGGTCAAATACTACTCAACGATCCAGTCTGCGGATATTGATGGCGACAAAGCTGCCGAACTGCTCGGCCGGGCCTCGGGGGGCATGGAAACGTATAAGTGGGACACTGACCATTGGGTCCGCCTCATCGGTGCCAATCCGGAGCTGGCTGACAATTACTGGGATGAAGCGAAGAGCTACACCACCATTCAGACCGGCGATGTCGATGGTGATACAAAGGCTGATCTGATCGCCCGCGGTCGCTACGGCATCCGTACCTGGTCTTATGACAAGGTCATTCCCAATGCCTGGGACAACCCCGTTGCCTTCGGCTTTCCTGCCTTTACCGGCGTTGAAGTGGACGCCTACGCCACCATCAACAATTATCTGACTCTTGGCTCCGGCCAGACCATTCGTGGACAGTACACTACTGACGCCAACACCCTCTCGAAGTACCAAACCTGTCTGTTCACCGGGATCAATGACAATAAGTGGAACGACTGGACACAGGTGCCGACCGATTCCTGCCTGGCACTCGGTGACCAACATCCGATCTTAATACCCTCCGGTACAACCCTGGCCGCCTGGAACAACGTCGCCAAGGAGATCTACGATGAACTGGGTCTGGCACAGCCAGTCTCTGACTACTTCACCGGCTTGTGGACCCTCTATTCCGGTATCTTCACGGATGATAAGGATCTCCTGACCTCTATCGCCCACACGCTCTACGGTGAGGACATGGCTGAGAAAAGCGTCGACGCGCTCTTTCAGGATCTCTTCCTTGCGCCTTTTGCCCTCTCATCACTCGGCGGGGATGTCCCGGCAGCCGTTGGCGGACTTTTGTCGGCGCTGATCAACGCCGGGCTGGATGCGTCAGGCAGCACCAGTTTCCAGGGCGAGTGGTCGGCAGCGCAGACCAAATTCACCGAATTAAGGGAAGCGAACGAGGATAAGATCACCAATGGCCACGCCTTCGTGGCCAGTGACCTCAGTCTGCTGACCTACGTGGCGCAGCAGAAGGATTCCGGCGCCTGGGATCCATCTGATGCTTGGGTGACGCGGTCGACGACCAGCGAGGGACGAAAACAGTTTGCGCTCTGGATCTATCAGACACTCTCGCCGTCGATCTGGCAGCTTCAAGTGATGTATTATACAAAGGATGATGAGTGCAGTTCTTGGGGCGACTTCATCCAGTATTACTTCGTCAATGACAACGCCAATCATGACTGTGTCCGCGAAGTGGTCACGAATGACTTTTATCGCAACATTGCGCCGTCCAAACCACTAGAGAACATCATGAAATCCGTCTCTTCAGGTTGCATACCCACGAAAACCAATACGGCGACCTGGGAATACGGAATCTGTAATCTCGGTGTTCCCAAAGAAGATTTCTTCCTGAACCAGGACGGCTGGAATTTCAAGACTTTCCCTCTCTGCGAGAGTCAGGAGGGCTGTGACACGTTGTCGTCCGCAGTTGAGTCGAATGGTGTGTCTGGCGATTTGGACAACACGATCAATCTGAATCATTAAGGCTCGGTAGGGGAATAGGACGGAATGGAAACAAGGCAAGGCGGTCACGATGCTGCCTAACGAGGGGTGTAATGAAAGTCGCGTGTTGCCGGGTTTCGGCCCGGCAGCCTAGCAACTTTTGTTTCGGCAAAAGTAGCCAAAACCAGTGACGCCCTGTCTGTCACACGGGATAGGGCGAACGCGGGTCTTCGGAGGGCGGCCCAACTCGCAGGGCTCAAACAAGGCCCGCCAGGGAATGAGAGGGTCCGCCCCAGGACCAGTCAGAAGGCGTCAGAGAAAAGGAGGCGGAGAGTCACAGGGAATGGGAAATTCTACCTGGTCTGTCAGAGAGATGGCTGCCGATGGTAGTTGACCAGTTACCCATTTCATTCGAACGTGATTGTCATCAGTAAATCCCCGGGTAGCTCCTCACCTCGAAAAGCCTTTTCACTGAGTGCTTGAATTTCAAGCGGAGGCTCCTTACACGAACCATCCTGCCACAGGCGTTTCGCAATGGGTGACCCGACCGCGGCGACCACACTGTCAAAAACAAAATAGTTGCGAACTTCGGTATTGGCTTCCATAACGGCCTTCAGGCCTTCCGCAATGACAGCCACGGAATCGTTGAAGGTGTGTTGGTTGTCAGGCTCATACCCGCAGTGGTGAGCTTTAAAAAGCCAGTCATGGACAATATATGCAGGTGCATAGCCCCAAGGGGAATAGCCTTCAATACCCCAGAAGAATCGGGGGATCGAGCCGCCGTCTGTGTACATAGACCCCGGCTGGATGGACTGGCCGTTTGCGCGGACCAGCATAAAGGGATGGTCTTTGCTAGGGAGAAATAAAAAGTAGTCGTTCTGAACCCATCGAACATCGAGTGCACCAGTAAACTTACTCTCTTGGGTTTCGCGGTATGTTTGACTGGCACAGCCAGAAAGAGCGATTACGATGAGAACCAGGATTCCTAGACGCATGCGAATCTCCTTGGCAAACGGTTGTGCCGCCTACCTAATGATTAGGGGGATCAGCATAAAATGAGGATTATTGCTTTACTGTTCATATGACACCTTATTGGTGCCTGTCCTGTGGAACAAAAACGCATGTTAGTTACCCTGGAGACCAGATCACTTGCGAATCCGTGGGAGTACCCCGTGGAGAATTTTAGCCAACTGAAGAACGAAGTCAAATATTGGCATGCAGGAGTGTTGCCGGGTTTCGGCCCGGCAGCCGAGCTACTTTTGTTTCGGCAAAAGTAGCCAAAACCAATGACGCCCAGCCTGGCCACATTGGATAGGGCAGACGCGAGAATTTGGAGGGCGGGCTAACTCGCTCGGCTCAAACAAAGCCCGCCAGTGAATGAGAGCGTCCGCCCTAAGGCCAGTCAGCAGGCGTCAGTGAACAGGCAGTGGAGATTCGCCGGGATTGGGGTATTACCCCTCGCCTTTAACAGTTTGAGGGAGGTAAATTCGGATATTTGCTCGTTTGGCCTGCTACGATTTTCCTCGTGCCTACAATAATTATTTGTAAAATATTTGGAATGTCTTTATTTGAGTTAAGCATTCTGGCCCAAGTGCCCCTATTCCTTTATTCTTCCTTGTTAAGGCCTACCGTCACTCCTGAACATTTTCAGAGAGGCCGATCCCTACCTTTCTGGAATATGCTCCAGGAGATTGTTGTGCGAATCTCTCCAGGTTTTTCAGCAAATCATTCACTGTTCCGAATGTCATCGTCGATATATCCCCGCCGTCCCAGTCACTGGGGGGCTGTGCTGGAAGTATCCAGGAGAGGCCTTCGTAGGTATCACCCGATGCGGAAACAGGCTGACTCGTCTTGGCTGACCTTATCCACCTGTTTATTGCCCACTTCCGTGCTTGCCGCAGATCAATGAACATTGGGAAGTCTTTTCCTGAGAATAGAGGGAGAAGAGTTTCGGCCTCTGGAACAGGCACTCCTGTCCAAGCTTTCACAACCTTTCCCACGAAGTTCCAACCCTTCGTTACGACTCCGTTCGTGACCAGCTTGCGCCCACATTCCCGGATTCTAGACAAAGCGGCCTCTCGTTTCTTGGGCAAAGCAAGGTCTGATACGGCATCGGAAAGCTGTAGGTAATCCGGATCATTGAGAAGTCTATCAAAGAGTGAGAGCAACTCAGGGGCAGAAGTGGTCTCTGGGCGAGGAGATTGAAAAGACACTTCACCATAAATCCCCAGAATTCCTTCGATTTGGGCGAGTATGGCTCTGGCATTAATGTCAGAAACACCCTTCCTTAGGTTGCTCAGAATATGGCGACTACCCTCTGGATAAATGCCAACCTGTAGGTTGTGATTGAAACCAGTTGCAAGCCGCAATAGGTCGCGATGAACGAAGTTGATTCTATGCCGCCACTCACTGTTCATTGCCTTTGAGAAATTAAGCCGAGCATCAGGGGCTTTCTGCTTGACGCCTAATTCACTTCTCAAGGGATAAAGAAGTCGGCTAACGGCCTCCCTTTCGGCGGAGTCATCAATGACACGCACTCGCGTTTTTAGGAGGGCGGGGAGGTCTGTGAGGTTTTTAGACTCAGGAATGGAAGAGGGTATGACGATCTTTGCAGTTGCCAGTGTTATGTATTCTTCCAGCATGTAGGCGAAGGTTGAGAAATCGGGAGCAAGCACAACAACTTCGTCGTCGGTCCGGACGCCCAACCGTGTGATGGGCAATGAATCGTATAGAACCCCTGAATGCTCCATTTCTGTCTCCAGTCTTTATCTTCGCATAAGGTTTATTTGGATCCGATCGGCATAAGAGTCGGATCTTCAATTTCTTGGACATCTTCCTTGGATTGGTTCAAAGCCCGTTCAACGGATGGCGAATACATGTTCGTCCCGAAGGACATCCGACTACAACTAGACGTTCTGGAATGGCCGTATGGGGAATTTTAGCCAACTGAAGAACGAAGTCAAATGATTTGACTTGGTTGGTTGATCCTTATGTCCAAGCTTCTCCCGATCTCATAGTTTGATTCCGAAATGCCAATGGGAACCAAAGTCACTACCCTGTTGTTCGGCTCCCCATGACCGTGTCACCGATTACTCGTGTTCGTTACTCTTCATGTATAGTCGGTTCTGGTAGCGAACATAATTCATCAACGGTCATGGCTGTTTGCGTCACTGATACCGACACAGTGAGTGTGAAGTCTTTCGCTTGCGGCAGGTTGTCGGCAAATACCATTCCGGATAGAAAAAGGTCGCCGCTTGCCACCTTCCCAATGTAGAAGATGTCCGACCAAACTCGGCGACCAGGTTGAAGATCCGCACAGTCGATTTCAACCCGGAACCGCTCGTTGTTCTCTGTAATGTCAACTTCACCTGGTTCGCGATGAAAAGCGTGCTTAACCCCCTGCAAAACAGAGTTGCCCAGAAAACTGTCGCGCCGTTTCGGTGGATCGGGGAAATTAGACGGATCTGCCACCTCTACACCGATATTCGTTGGCACCGTCATTTCCACTCGTACATTGTTGGCGGCAACTTGTCCAATGTTTCTCACCACCAAACGGATAGGCCTGAACAGTCGTCGTGAAAACTCGAACCTGGCCATTTCACGAAAGAAGTTATGGTTAGTGCGATTCATCGGATCGTACCGAAGGATCGAGAGGTTGATGCCGAACTGATTTGCTTGCTGCGAGCGCGACAGATCGGGAATCAACTCTGTCTGTGGCATTTTGCAGTATTCCACTTCCCATGAGATATTTGTCCCGAGCGCATCGTCTTGTTCAACATGAGCAAACTCAACAAGCAGCTCGGCCGTGGGTTGTGCAGAACCCACACGCATTTGGGCAATTTCTTCGAGCGATGCCGGTTTGGTTGGATCGGTAGAGCTCCCTCGTCGAATGAAGACCTTCTCCCCTTCCAGTCTCCCGTAGTTTCGTTTCAGGTAGATTGGACGAGTCTGTTGGTCGATGCTGATGATTCCAACTTGTTTCCCCTCAAACCCAAATGCCTCGTAATGGAAATGGACTGGCTGGTTGGTGAGGTTATTCACGAACTGCTGGAGCGAATGGTCGTCCAAATGGCCTGATTTTTTAATACCTAAAACTTTTCCCCGGCCCCCACGAATGTCTTCCACGCCAATGAGAATATAAGCTTCAGCTCTGCGCCAGGCGTTGGCGAAACCGAGTATGTCCTTCAAGAGTTCGGACTTCTCAGCCTCGGTTGCAATTGCGAAGCGATACTGTTCCTTCTTGAAATCCAGGGTCGTACTCTCTTCTTCGTAAAGGAGTCGCTCGAATAGTTCGTTGTTCATTCCTATCCTCAATGACTTTATGGGGGAAGTATTTCGGTCTGGCAGGCGCCTGGTTACACAATTCTATTTGGTACGGTGATTTTTATCCCGAATTACTTACAGCACCGGTAGCAAAAGTAGAGCTTGGTGCGAGTAGGGCCTACTGCAGCCCGTGTGGAGATTCTTAGTTAAATGACGAAATAAATCAAGTTATTGGATATCTTTGGGTGGTCATTTGGACAAACTCTCTTGGTCATGAAGAATTAAAGAAAAATCTGTATGGGATGTAGGGTTTGAAGGAATTGGAAATGATAGAATCGATGACTGAAAAAGACGATCTACTTGCGTGACTTGACTTAGTTCTTTCAATAACCAAAAATCCCGCCGCAAGTATAAAGGAGAATACGATGAGAGATGTATGTTGCGCGAAACATGTAGCTTCGGCGCAGGCAGTCTACCACCGATTTGTTATACGCTTCGAACAAGCTCGGGATTAATCGTTGCTTCAAGATCTTTATACAGTTTTGGTAAAACTATTTAGAGAAGCCGAGGAACCTTTCTCGGGTTTAGGCTTGCTTGTTTGCGATGAAACATCAAAGATCCCTTTATATCCTTTGTATCGATCTATTCCCCAATTGTCGGGCACCAATTTATATGAAAAACTGAGAGAAATATCGAGTTTTAATAATCCTCACCATGATGGATTTCATATAGTGTCGTCTAAATTGGAACTCACTCATGTTGCTCATTACTTTTATCCGCCACCGGTTAAAGGGATGAGCTTGGACTCTCATAAACACTATGGGGCAAGATACTTTGTTGCTCAAACTGGTTCGGTGATTAATGGTGTTTTTTATACCGCTGTGGTAGGTGGAAACTATGGAGTTTGTATATTTGAAAACGGGAGGGAATTAATAAGCTTTACCCATGATTAGGTTATTTCCCATAACAAAAGTAGTTGGTGTTTTGTGTGCAATATTTGGCGCATTATTGACACTAATATTTGCCATGGGGGAACCAGGCACCTGGTCTGATAATTTGATGATTTCACTCCGCTATGCTGCTGCATTTGAAGCACTGCTTGTAGTTGTTTTTCTTTTTGCATGGAGATATCTTTGGAACTTAATCCCAGCTCTGAACAAATGGGTATTTCCGGATATTGGGGGTGATTGGGAAGTTGAAATTTATTGGATATGGGATGACAGAAAAGGGGTCAAAAAAGGTGTAGTACACATCAAGCAAACCTTTGTTAGTCTAAGTATGGAACTTTTTACAGATGAATCTGAATCGGAAACACTTGTAGCCTACCCAAAAAGAAATCCAGAATCAGGGCGTATTCACCTTTATTACATATACCGGAACACCCCTAAAAACATTGGAGCGAAGTTAATTCAGCCACATATTGGTATGGCAATTTTACAATTTAACCCGATGAAGCAAATCGTATTAGAAGGAAATTATTTTACGGATCGTAATACGAATGGTAGGTTTATAATCAGCAAGAAAATTAGTCGTGCATAACGATACATCCATCCAGTTTTTTATTGAGCCGAAAACGAATGAAGCATACTTTGCCGCTGACTAATCAATACACAAAGGATGGTTTATATCGGATCCTTAGTTTGGACGGGGGAGGTGCCAAGGGCTTCTATACCTTAGGTGTTCTCAAGGAAATTGAAGGTATGCTTGGCTGTCCGCTTCATGAGCGGTTCGACTTAATATTCGGGACGAGCACAGGTGCCATTATCGCATCGCTCTTAGCACTCGGGTATGAGGTAGATAGTATCCATGAGTTGTACTCAATGCATGTACCCCGTGTGATGCGTGCCTCTAGCGCTCGAGACAAATCAGATGCGCTTAGAAAGCTGGCAGGTGAGATATATGGCACGAAGAATTTCTCCGATGTCAAAACGGGCATTGGCATCGTTGCCACTAAGTGGGTGATCGAACGGCCCATGATCTTTAAAGGGGAGGTCGAACAGGCGCATGGTAGAATTGGCACATTCAAGCCCGGCTTTGGTGTAAGCATGGGGGATGCGGTGCAGGCGTCGTGCTCCGCCTATCCCTTTTTTGAACGAAAGATCGTAACTACATCAGCTGGTGACAGGATTGAACTCATCGATGGAGGATATTGCGCAAACAATCCAACCCTGTATGCGATTGCGGACGCCATTGCTGCGCTTAACAAGGCCCGGTCACACCTTAGAGTCGTCAGCGTTGGTGTTGGGATTTATCCGGAACCTAAGTCGCGAAGTTTCAAAATGTGGTTTGCCAAAAAGTATCTTCGAAGCGTTCAATTGCTGCAAAAGACCCTGGAAATCAACACTCAGTCAATGGATCAACTTCGGGCAATCTTGTTTAAAGACGTTAAAACAGTTCGAATTAGTGACACATTCGAAAAACCAGAAATGGCAACAGACTTGATGGAACATAACCTCACCAAGCTGAACATTTTGCGTCAACGCGGAAGCGAATCCTTCGCCTCTCGGGAGCAAGACATCCGATCACTCCTGATATAAATCTCAAGGGCGCAATCGTGGCAATTCCAGAGTCTCAACTCGATACCTGGTCGCATCAAGGGTCAATCACTCAGTCAAGAAATACTTACAACTCAATCAAGACGACACTTGAGACTTCAAGCACGCCATACTCAGGGAAGAACTTTAAAGTATTTCTTCAGGGGTCGTACGGCAATGACACAAACATCTACAGCGAGAGCGATGTCGATATTGTAATCAGACTGCAAAACTGTTTTAAGCATGATCTTACGCAGTTGCCCGCCGAGCAACAAGCGGCCTTCAAGACATCGCATCACGATGCGACATACACACACAATGATTTCAAAGCTGATGTGTTTGACGTGCTTAACAGCAGGTATTGGAATGAGATTGATGCTGGTGATAAAGCCATCTCCATTGCTGCGAATGGAAATCGCAGAAAGGCCGATATTATCGCTGCAATTCAATTTCGCCGGTACCACCGCTTTCTTTCGACTTCGGATCAGATATACGAGGAAGGCATCTGCTTCTACACCAAATCTGGTACTCAGATCGTGAACTATCCGAAACAACATTCCGAGAACCTAACGAAGAAGCATCAGGAGACCTCAGGGTGGTTCAAGCCCATGCTCCGTATTTTGAAGAACCTACGTAATCGACTTTTGGCGGAGAAAATGTTGGAGATTGGGGGTGCCCCGTCCTACTACCTCGAGGGTTTGCTATACAATGTGCCAAATGAAAAATTTGGAAGGAGCTATGGGAACACCTTCCTAAATGCGATCAACTGGATCCGCAGGGCGGATCGGTCTGAGTTTTTATGTGCCAACGAGCAGTACTATTTGCTGCACAAAGATTCACCAGTCACGTGGCGCAGAGTCCAGTGTGACAAGTTCTTGGCCGCTGTTGTAGATCTTTGGACACATTGGTAGATAAATCCTGAAAGTATTACAGTGGCAAGGCAAACTAACTTATCCAATAGGCAGACAACCTGTCTGACGTGGTCTAATAGATTGATACCACCTAGTTAAGAGATAATCCACTTAACGGAGGTGATCAATGTTGACCACACGAAAGAAATATTCCAAAGAATTCAAACTGGATGCCGTGAGTCT
>BQIY01000027.1 GCA_021604265.1 Nitrospirales bacterium | reverse complement strand
GCCCGGGTTGCGCCATGGGGCCGTTGTGTATATGCGCCATGGTGGCGGCGCTACTCATGCCGGAGAAGCGACCCGTAACCGAGAGAGTATTGCCATCGAGGGTGAACATGACCTCGCCTTCGCCGGTAATCGTGTCCACTGTCTGTGGAGTGGTAGGCATAGGCGAGAGCCGCGCTCGATAGGTCTCCTGCGCGTAGGCGCCATAGGAGCCGAACAGTAGCGCCAAAGCGAGTAGGGTAGCCGGGAACTTGGATGATTTCATTGTGGCCTCTGTTTTTATTTTAATCAGTCCACCGGTTCATCGGCTTGCCGAGTTATGAAAGCCTCCGTAGCGGGGAGCAAAGCAAGCAATCAAGGGTGGTTCAGAGCCTCTAATCCTATTATTCTATGCTGTTCAAGTACAGACATACTGTGAATTCAGCCTAAACTCCGGCGGGAAAGAATACCCATGTGCGGTCGCTTCAATCTTATCGACAGTCCCGAGGTGCAATGGCTCTGCGAGAGCTTGGGTATTGATCTGGGCCAGCTAACCAAGCGCCGAGATACTGCCCCGGGAGACCGCATTAGCATTGTTCACGATCACTACGGCGAAAGAACCGTGTCAGAAGCGATTTGGTGGCTAATGCTGGATTCCAAAACTCTCAAGCCAAACTATAAGTATGCCAGCTTTAACTCCCGCTCCGATCGCCTGAACGAGAGTAGGTCTCTGGCGTATCGTCCCTTTCGCTCGAGCCGCTGCATAATCCCGGCGAGCGCTTTCGTTGAGGGGCTGGGGGACAAAAAGACCTACCACAAGATCGAACTGGAAGATTCCGCGATAGCCTTCGGGGGCATCTTCAAGGAATATATTAGTAAGGAGACAGGGGAGAGACAGCTGGCGGCATCGATCATTACGCTGCCTCCGCTAATCCCGGAATTTCGCAAGATTCATCCGAAGTCGATGCCGCTGATGCTGCCCTTCGAAGATGAAGAGCTCATCTCCCGCTGGTTGAACCCCGAGTTCGATAACGTACAGGAATTCGATAGTTTGCTGACAGAGCGTCTGGAAAGTTCGCTCCGGGTGACTCGCATCGATAGACCCAGCAAGTGGAACCCCATCGAAGACAGTTTTATGATCCTGTAACTGCCCAAGCGTCGACAGAAGAGCTGTGCAATAGAACAGCTCTGTTGTAGTCAGAGAAATTCTCGAATTCGCTTAGTGAACCACGCAGATCACCTAACTACCCGTTTATTCTTAAAGGATTTAGCCATGGAATTAGTCAGTAGCATTCGCTGTTTTGGCGGCCTGCAACAGCGCTACCAACACAGTTCAACAGTTCTCGACTGCACGATGCATTTCTCGATCTTCCTGCCGCCTGCCGCGATTGAATCGGCCGCGAACGAGCGATTTCCAGCACTATATTGGCTTTCCGGCCTTACCTGTTCGGATGAGAACTTCGTGCAGAAGGCGGGGGCTCAGCGAATCGCCGCCGAGCTGGGCATGATTCTGGTGGTGCCAGATACCAGCCCGCGCGGAGAAAATATTCCCGACGATGCTGATGCAGCCTACGACTTCGGCCTTGGTGCGGGCTTCTACGTTAATGCCACCGAGACGCCTTGGCGAGAGCATTATCGTATGTATGACTATATCGTCGATGAGCTGCCGGCACTCGTCGGCGACCACTTGCCTATCGACCCTCAGCGCGTATCCATCTCGGGTCATTCGATGGGTGGTCATGGTGCCCTAATGATAGCCCTACGCAGTCCGACGAAGTTCAAAAGCGTATCCGCCTTCGCGCCGATAGTGGCCCCCAGTCAATGTCCTTGGGGAGAGAAAGCCCTGACGGGGTACTTAGGAGAGGATCGTGCACAGTGGCAGCAATACGACAGCACCGCGCTCATTAAAGGTGGCGCAAAAGCACCTCCGGTGCTAATCGATCAGGGTGCAGCCGATCAATTTCTGCAAGAACAGCTAAAACCGCAATTGCTGCTGGAGGCCTGCGAGAGTGCAGCTATACCGGTCGACTATCGTCTACAGCCTGGGTACGACCATAGTTACTTTTTCATAGCCAGCTTTATAGAAGACCATCTACGCTTTCACCACACCCAGTTGTAAGGGTGGCTAGTAATTTTTATCGAAGAGCACCTTCGGTTTCACCATGCACGACTGTAAGCGTTGCGATGATCAGTTGAACTCACCGCCAATAGCGGACATCTCCTTTTGCTGATATTGGGTATTCCTAGAACTACGTAATGCAGAGATTTTCAAGGCCGCCTATAAAACCTGTACTTTGAAAAAGATAGCATACAGCACTGGGACAAAAACCATCGTTAGAACTGAAGCTATCATTAGACCGAATATGATAGTCACTGCCATAGAGACAAAAAACGCATCAAATACCAATGGTATCATTCCCAAAGCAGTGGTCAGTGCAGCCATTGCTACTGGCCTAAGCCGGCTTACTCCAGAATCAATAATGGCCTTAACCTGATCAGTTTCACTTCGCTTCTGTATCTCAATTTCATCTATTAATACGATTGCGTTTTTGATTAGCATTCCAGATAAACTCATAAAACCAAGAAGAGCCATAAATCCGAAAGGTTGATTAGTTACAAGTAGGCCTATTGTCACTCCGATCAATGCCAAAGGAACAGTACACCATATAACAAGCGGTTGGCGAAATGAATTAAACAGAGCTATTACGATCAAAACCATAGTCAGCAAGAAAAACGGCATGCTTGCTGCCATACCTGCTTGCGCACGACTCGAGTCTCGATACTCACCCCACCATTCCAGCGAATACTCAGAAGGTAAGGATATTTCTTCGATAACTGGCCGCACACGATTGAATACCTCGCTAGCGGTTTCATCAATGGTATCTGCTTTGATGCTTATAGTGCGTTGTCGATTTAAGCGATGGATAATCTCGTCCTCGTACACAGTACTCAGATTTGAAACGACTTGATCAATACTTACATTTCCCTGTGTACTGGGGCTGAAGATTTGAATATCTTGAAGATTAGAAACGTTACTTCGCTCCGGTTCTGGCTCACGGAAAACTATAGGAATCAGATCATCCCCTTCACGGAATAATCCACCTACTTGCCCTTCAAACGAGTATTTAATTGCACCTGCCAAGTCCGGTCGACCAATGCCTATTCTATTTGCTTCGTCATTCGCCAAAATAGGTCTAATTAGCTTTGTACGTTGCCGCCAATCAGTACGTATCGCTTTAGCGCCACCGTCTGCATGAAGCGCTGCTTCTACTTGCGAGGCTATTGAGCGTAGCTCATTGAGGTCTGGCCCGCTAATTCGAGCTTGTATAGGGGAGGAACCTGGGCCAAGACGGAATCGCTGCGCCAATACTAGGCTGTCTGGAAATCTAGATGTTAACTCTTTTTCTACTTCGGGAATCAGCTGATCGATTACTCTATAGTCTTCTACGTCCACCAGAAACTGGGCATAAGCAGAATTCGGACGTTCAGGGCTGTACGTTAAAATGAATCGCAAGCCACCTGCCCCGATTACACTAGTAACATGAGAAGTTTCAGGTAGCTCAAGTAAGTATTCTTCAGCCTCAAGAGCCAGAGATTCGGTATAGTCAATATGTGTGCCCTGCGGTAGCCAAAGGTCAACCATGAACTGCGGTCGCGTTGAATCAGGAAAGAAGCTCTGGTTTACGAATCCAAAAGCCCACAATGAACCAGCGAAAACTATCACCACAGCGCTTAGGGTTAGCCATTTGGCTTTTATCGAAGCACGTAGAAGTCTTCGATAAGCTGAGTAAAATTTGGTGTCATATGGATCTTTCGTCTCGCTATATTCTTCACTCATTGGTTTTTTGAGAATCATAACTCCCAGCACAGGAGTTAGCGTAACTGCAGTAACCCAGCTTAGTGAAAGTGAAATTAAAACTACTTGAAACAATGACCTGCAAAATTCTCCGGTTGAATCATCAGAAAGACCAATAGCTCCAAATGCCATTATTGCAACAGCAGTTGCACCTAATAGTGGTACTGCCGTCTGGCTCACAACTTCCTTGGCAGCATCTTCAGCATCCATTCCCTTCTGAATCCTAACCAACATGCCATCAACAACAACGATTGCATTATCTACGAGCATGCCGAGAGCAATAATTAAAGCCCCCAATGAGATTCGCTCCAATGCTACTTCCCAAGGCCCCATAAATATGAAAGTTGCCGAAATAGTTACGGCAAGTACGAATCCGATTAACAAGCCACTTCGCAAACCCATAAAAGCAAGTAATACGACTATGACAATGACTATTGCCTGTAACAAACTAATTACGAATCCATTGATAGCTGTAGAAACTGCTTCGGATTGCAATGACACAACACCATATTCCACACCTAAAGGAGTTCGAGGAAGCAATTGTTGCAATCGCGCTTGAACGGCATCGCCCATAGAGACGACATTACCCCCCGAAACAGTAGAAATACCTAGCCCCACTGCTACTTTGCCATCAAAGCGTAAAACTTCACGCCTCGGCTCCATATATCCTCGACGGATTTTCGAAACATCGCGTAAGTAAATCTGTTGACTGGAAGACGGCGTAGCCAAAAGCAAATCTCCCACTTCTTCAGTAGAAGTGAATTCGCCGGTAGGCTCAACAGGAATGTACTCCCTGCCTACCTGTACTCTTCCGGAGTCAACCACAACATTTCTATTCTGCAGAGACTGCAATATTTGATCAGGCACGATTTGTAGTTGCGATACTAAATCTCTTTCCGGTTCAACGTAGATTGCTTCGGTTCGCTCACCCCAAAAATCGATTTTCGCTACATCATCTACCAGTAAAAGCTCTCGCCGCAGCATCTCAGCAAAATCCTGAAGTTCTACATAGTTATACTCAGAGCCGGTAATGGCAATAAAGATGCCGTACACATCAGAGAAATCATCGATAACTATAGAAGGACCAGCGCCGGGAGGGAGTCTGCCTTGCACGTCGTTTACTTTACGGCGCAACTCATCCCACACCTGAGGCAAAGTTTCTTTGTCGTAGTTATCTTTGATGCGGACAGTCACAGTGGAAAACCCACGCTCGGATTTTGATTCTACTTCATCCAGCTGCGCCAACTGCTGAACTGCAATTTCAATCTCATCAGTAACTTCCTCTTCCACGTCAGCTGCTGCTGCTCCGGGATAGGCAGTAACAACAAGTGCCTCCTTGATTGTGAACTCAGGGTCTTCCAACCAAGCGAGGTTTGAAAATGAGTTGATGCCGCCTAAAAAGAAAACCGCAGTAAGTGCCAGTATTGTTATGCGGTTTTGCAGAGCGAATTTTGCCAAGTTCATTAGTTAGTTCTCATTCGTGGAGAATTATTAAAGTCGATTCACTTTCATGCCATCGCGTAGTTGATTTACCCCTGATACAGCAACTTCGTCACCTGGTCGTAACCCATCCAAAATTTGAATTTCATCATCAGCCAAGAACCCAATAGTTACAGGGTGCTGCGACACAGTCATTGATCCCTCATGCAACAACCATACGTTGGCATTGCCTGAAGAATCAGAAAACGTAGCATGGGACGGCAACGTAATTGCACTTTGCGAGATATCACGATAAAACACGCGGGCGGTCATTCCGGGCAGGATATTTAGGTCCGAAGGAGTGTCAAATTGCATATGAACACTGAAAGTTCGAGTTCCCGGATCTGCGGTAGTTGCAAATTCCGATACTCGCGCTGGAAATTCCCGATTCTCTATTGAAGAGACGCGAACGATTGGTTGAAACTTTTCCGTGGCTTGCTCTGCTGTTAAGCGTTGCTCTGACTGCGCGAAACTCCTTTCAGGAACTGCTACTTCTATTTCCAACGTGGACAGATCCTGAACTGTCAGAACTGGCTGTAGAGCCTGCACCGTTTCAAAATCCGTAACCATACGCCTCGCCACCAAGCCATCAAATGGTGCTCTTAATACGGTATCTTCGAGCACTCTCTGCGCCTGACGCAGATTCGCTTCTGCAACTTGAACTGCTTCACGATTGGTTTCGATAGTGCTCGCCGAAATCGCACCCGAATCCTGCTGAAAGATTCTCTCGCTTCGATCTAATTCAGCCTGAGCTCTCGTAAATGCAGCAGTAGCTTGATCAACGCTTGCTTCATAGTCGCGCGCATCAATACGAGCCAGTTCCGTTCCCGATGTGACCTCTTGTCCTTCGGCCACCATAATCTCTATGATACGACCGGGCACTTGGAATGCCATTTCTGCATTTTGCACAGCCTCAATCGTCCCTGGTAGGTTTCGCTCGACGCCATCACTAGCGGAACGGATCACTTGAATCTTTACAGGCCTGACAACTGAAACTTCTTGTGGGACAGGTTCACTGCACGCCCCCAATCCAAGTGCAAATGACACAAGCACTAAAACAATCCAGACTTTACGGCTATTCATATCAGGTCTCCGGTTTTACGATAAATCACTATTCAAATACTTCTTGCCAGTAATTTGAACGGTCTAATAGCTCCTGACGCATGTCTTCAGGCACATAGTCATCACCATAACTTTGCCATCCTCCACCTAAAGTTCGATAAAGAGATACCAAATTCAGAGCAATCGCACCTTGAGCTTGCGCCATCCGATCTTGCTGGGCATTCGCAGCCTCAAGAGCTATTGCAACTCGATTAAAATCGGTTTGTCCTTCGGAATACTGTATGGAGGCTAACTCAACTGATCGAAGTGCAGCAGCAGCACTTTGAGTAAGAAACTCAGCTTGGGTAATCGATTTGTCAAAAGTAGCTATTGCGCTGTCGGTTTCCGCAAGGGCCTTAATGATGGAATCACGATAGATTACTAGTAGCTGTTGAAATCGAACATCCTGTACTCGAATATTGTTTTCTATTCGATCAAAGTTAAGTACATTCCATGAAAGAAACGGGCCAATTGCACCTGTCGAGCTATTGCTTTCAAATAGATCACCTATATCAGGACTTCCACCCCCGAATGGGTTGCTGGCATCACTGCTTTGAAAACCCAATGAACCATTCAAACCTATATGAGGGTACAATTCGGCCATGGCAACACCGATACCAGCACTTTGAGCGGCCAAATTTCTCTCTGCTACTTGAACGTCAGGACGCCGCCTCAATAGATCAGCAGGAATGCCAACTGTTACTTCGTTAGGCGCAGTGGGAATACCAGCACTTTGCTCCAAAAGAAAATCGATTTCAGAGTACGTTTGATTCAGCAGCGCTGCTAATCCATTTTTTGCTTGTACCAGTAACGCTTCCAGAGCAGGAATGCTAGCGCGAGTAGCACTCAGGATAGTTTGCGCTTGCGCCACATCTAACTCAGTCGTTGCCCCGTTATTAAACCTCACTGTAGCAATCTCCAATGCACGCAATTGTGTGGCTACATTATCAGCAGCCAAACGAAGACGTTCCTCCACGATTCTGACAGTAATATACGCGCGAGCTGTCTCTGCAGTAACCAGTACAAGAGCATCAGAAAACTGAGCCAAGTCTCGTTCTAACAAGGCATTCGCTGCCTCAATATCTCGTCTAAATCGCCCCCAGAAATCTATTTCCCAAGAGGTGTCGAAGGACACTCTGGCATCACCAAAGCTGTTGTCGCTTAAAGCTCCATTCGCTGAGTTTTGACTGAGATCAAGGCGGTTCAAGCTCCCGTTCACCTGACTAAATGGATACAACTGGCTTTCAGCTAGCCCTAGTGTTGCTCGAGATTCCAGAATTCTAAGACCAGCCACGCGCAAACTAAGGTTTTGTGCTCTCATATGTTGAATTACTTTATTCAACCCTGGATCATTGAGACTCTCCCACCAAGCCAAATCTACTGCGTCTTGTTCGACTACCGAGCTTTCATTAGCGCTAGGTAATACTTGCGGATTATCCAATTCTGGCGGCAAATAATCTGGCCCGACCATACAAGCCGAAAGGGATACCACCGAGACGCACACAAAAAGAAAGGAGAGTTTGTTTATCATCAGAACCACATTAGCCCATTATTTTTCCGGTAAAAACGGTTAGAGTTTTCGACCTAGATATGCATTGAGTTCACAGTATCATAATTACTATGCTTTACTAACAAGTTGGGTGAGCGCGAGTCATCTGCGAGAGGCACGCACAAGTAGTCCATTTGCAAAAGAACATCTATTTTAAGGAAATTAGGAGCAGAGTTTGCGTTGAAATATGTCAACTCTATTGTTCTTCTATTCTAACTCTTTACTCAAATTATGGACTCAACGAAATTCGAATGCTTCCGTGTGAATTTTCGTCCGCTCTACGCCCTCTTTTTTAAGATCCTTTATCAAACCATCAAGCATTGGTTTCGGGCCACAAATTAGATACTCAAATGAATCAAGTGTATCAGGAAGCCTTTCCTTAGCTATATCAATGCGAGCGAATTCTCCCAAATCCGAAAATAGGGGGTATAAAGTGATATTTCCAAGCTCCGAAGTACGGACCTTTAATTCATCAAGAAATATAGCTTCCTCTTCATTTCGCGCAGCATAAACAAAGTGAATCTGGCGATCATCATCATTTTTCATAGCCCTAATCGTTGATAAAAAGGGTGTTAGACCAATGCCGCCAGCGATCCAAACTTGATTGCTGTTGCTTAATTTGGATGAATTAAACCGACCATATGGGCCACGTACAATTACTTTGCCGCCGGGTTTTAGCTCTTCACGAACTTTTCTTGTCCAGTCGCCAAGCACTTTAATTGTGAAGCGTAGTCGATTTTCCCCAGGTGCGCTGGATATCGTGAAAGGATGTGGTTCCGACCATTCCTTACCTTGAATTTCGACAAAGGCAAATTGCCCAGGCTCGAAGCTAAACATGTCCCCGTCTGGTTTTAATACGATTTCCGTCGCACGCTCCATCGAATTCACCGCTTCGATAGTAAAAGGACTAGCCGTGCGCTTGTTCATGCCAAGCATGGTATAGATAAGAGCAATCATCCCCACAGATGCCGACGCAATGAGCATCACGCCAGAAACACTAAATCGTTCGAAAAAAATACCGGGGGCATTCATGAAATGTCCGATAGTAAGAAAGTATACGAGCGCCATGATTTTATGAGGTGTTCGCCATTTGGAATAGCTGATCTTTCTATTCAACGCAACGAACAGCCCTATTACCAAGAGAACCATTGATACTTTTCCAAGCGGCGAGGAAGGAATCAAGGGATTTAGAAGAGGGTCGATTCCCTCCGGTAAGACCTTTGGTACACCGACGAAATGAAATATGACTAAAACACCAACAAAAGTGCCTGCGATCCGATGCATCTGGTACATGCGATCGAGTCCTCCGAACCATTCTTCGAATGCTTCGAGCCGTGTTGCTAGGACTACCGAGACCGTCATGAGGAGAAATGCTATTCCGCCTAACATCGTGGCCGCTGTGGTTCTAACATCGTGATGTTCGGGTGCAAAGACCCAATGAAGAATGATGAATACGGCAATAAGTGCAGCAATAGCGTTAATACCCTGTGAACGCAACATGGTTCGATCCTCCTATCTGTTTTCACCAGGCCGAGCGTATCCAGCACGAATTGAGCAAAGCAATGCCAATACTCCAACTATTGTGCGAAACCAATGCATCTGTTGCCATGTTGCAAGCTCAGCCGCAATTTCAGATTCACTCAAAGTGCCACCAGCCAACAAAGGATTCGCGGAGCCGAAGTACAACGGAACGGTTACAAGCATAATGACCGCACCCGCAGCGCCGGCAGAGAGCCAAGCACGTGATGGCAGTTTCTTCCGAGCTGCCAGCCCCGCAGCCACAACGATTGCGACTGTACCTATAACACTGAGAGCAGCCATTGTGCCCCCAACTGACGGCAGGCTAGCAGCAAACACAGATGTAAATTCTGCCGGATCTAAAGAACGCCAATAAGGAACTAACCCAAGTGCGATTAGCATCATTCCGCCTGATAACAGACCTAACAGTGTGGTCGCAACTTGTGAAAAGTTGTTCATAGTGATTATTCCCGTTTATAGTTATTATTTATGATTATTTCGAAAGTCGGTTGGTGATTGACCTGTCCAACGACGAAAAGCTCGCCGGAATGCCCGTTCATCAGAGTACCCGAGACTAAATGCAATCGCACTTAGATCATTTTGCTTGTCCAAAAGCAGATCTTTGGCTCTTTCTTCACGTACATTCTCGATTATCTTTAGAACACTGCTCCCATTTTCAGAAGAAATTCTTTGCGCTGTTCGCAAACTCATATTGGCGGCTGCCGCTACTGCTTTGGTCGAAAAAATTCCGGCTGCCATGTTGTCCTCAGCAGCCTTGTGTAACCGCATTAACTCGTTAGGCGCTTTGCTTCTCTTAGCTTGTTTTTGAGCAATCGAGAAATGAGTTTTCACATAATTGAAGAGATTGACATTACTTTGTTTAATTCCGACGATTAGGCTCTCACGTTTAAAATAGAGCGCCATTTCAGAAGCACCGAAGTCCACAGGCACACCGAAAAAATTTGAGTAGTGAATCACGTCACAGTTCGGCTCATGCATAAAAGATACGCGCACTAGACAGTCTTCGACTCCTAGAAATTCTTCACACAATCGGCTGACCATGCCTATACCAATTTCGTGCGATCGACCATTATCGATGTGATCCATGGGGTGCCGAGAAATGAGTTTTGGCACATCGGCACTTTCGTCAAAACTAAGCTCCAACTGATCAGCTATGATTGAACTGTTCTTTGTAAATAGTTCGATTGACTCTCGAAGATTAATAGCGAACTGCGCGCCATCGGCAAGCCCGCCAAAATATGAAAATGGTGTAGCTCGAGCCATTTCAAGTGCAAATGGCTCGCCAGGAAATTTCTTCGCTAACAACGCCAAAATATTAGGCATAGTATTTTCAGGCGGGCGAACTAGAGGATCGAGAAGATCGGAGCATGAGACGCCTGTGGCATTTAGAATTTCTTCGGTAGAAAGACCTTGAGATAGCGCAAATGATACATTAGCCATAGCTGCGCCATTGTTTAACGTTGCCATCACAGATCACCTATGTGGATTCGATGGTTCTCCTAATTTCCGCGGTTGGAAACAAGGGCTCAATGTTCGAGTAGAGCCGATAGCAGGAGCAGAGTTCGCAATCTCTATTTACAGCTATAAAAAGTTGCGCTATTTGTGTTTCTTTACCAAGCAATGGTAGCAGGACAATTCCCGCCAACGCGAGGACAGCTCGCGCCATATACCGGACCTATCGCGCCAGCTGATAGATTAGTGACTGCGCAATCCCTTGGTTTACTGATAATTTTCAACTTTGCGGGAAAAAGCTTATATGACAGTTCGAATAAAGGCGAATAAAGGGGACGGAGGGATTAAATTTTAATCCCTCCGTCCCCTTTTAGCTGAGTAGAACCTATATTATACTGCAGTATAACTTTTGTGCTCCATCTATCTGTGCCGAATGAGGGCTACAACATGACGAAAATTGCACTTAGACAGTCCGGAGGCTCGATTATCGTTAGCATCCCTAAAGCGATTACCGAGACACTCGGATTGATCGTAGGGTCATCCCTGGATCTCACATTGGAAGGCAACAAAATCGTGCTGACTCCTCTCGCGGATACAGACTCGTTGGAATCTCTTCTTGAAGGATGCTCGCAGGAAAATTTTGCAAAGTCAGATGAGGATAGCGAATGGGTTGATGCAAAACCCGTTGGGAATGAACTGTGATGTATACACCCGAACAAGGCGATATCGTTGACCTTGATTTTGATCCCAGTGCTGGCCATGAAATTGTGAAGAGACGACCGGCGTTCGTTCTTTCTCAGAAGATCTTCAACGAGACGACCGGCTTTGCAGTTGTTGCACCCATTACAAGCACCACTCAAAATTTAAGATTGCACGTTGAGTTACCGGCTGGAATGAAGACATCGGGTTCAGTTCTTTTGCACCAGTTACGATCCGTAGACTACAAATCACGCAATGTGAGTTATAGAGAAGCGAGTACGGCACAGATAGCCAAGAAAGTGCAGAAGATTGCCAAACTCATACTAAGTTGACTGTAATAGTTCAGACTTGATCTGATACATGCACGACCATCCGGATCGATAACCGGCTATTCAAGCCGCGACTATTACACCTAATGGAGTTCTTGTTTAGACGAATTCGTCAAAGCCCAGCCGTTCAATTTCCAATCAGACCAATGGTTACAAAGGGGTAAAA
>BQIY01000026.1 GCA_021604265.1 Nitrospirales bacterium | reverse complement strand
AATTCGCGACTCACCAATTTCCACGGCGCTAACACCGGCGTGACACTTTCGACGCCCGGAAATACTGTGAGAGGCTGTCCTTGAAGAATCCGGTCATCCCCGATCACGCCCACCACGGTGCGCTCCTCCCCGATCGAAACTTGAGCCTTTAAGCCTAATTCACGAAGACGCTCAACCAGATGCTCAACATCTTGCTCCGTCGCTTCGGGTTTCATCACAATGATCATAGAACGGATTTCCTACCTTCTCGATTCAGCCTAACACAACGTTCAAGGCTTGAAGAAAGCGACGGTTTTCTTCAGGCTTTCCAACCGTCACACGAATCATTGAACCGTTAATATGGCGCACAATCACGCCTTCCCGAAGCAGGCCGTCAAACACCTGTCGCCCGTCTCGTTTGGTATCAAAATAGAGGAAATTCGCTTGGCTGGGTATGACCACCATACCAAGTGTCGTAAGACCTTTTTCCAAAACAGCCATCTCCGCTTCATTCACAGAGCGACTGGTCGCCAGATGTTCTTCATCTTCCAGCGCACCCAACGCAGCAAGTTGCGCGAGGCTATTCGCATTAAATGGCGGACGGATCCGATTCACGTAGTCGACAATTTCCGTGGAGGTAATACCATACCCTACACGTAGCCCGGCTAAACCATACACTTTTGAGAATGTTCGCAAGACAACAACCGGACGCTGTTGCTTCAGATACTGTAGGCTATCGGGATAGTCAGCTGATCGGACATATTCATAATAGGCTTCATCAAATACGACGATGACGTGATCAGGCAGTTGAGCCAAAAACGCGTCAACCTCAGCCCTCGACACCATCGTACCTGTGGGATTATTCGGATTACATAAAAACACAAGCCGCGTTTTGTCTGTCACCGCTTCGGCCATGGCAGATAGATCATGACGCCAATCCTTCAGAGGGACTTCGACCGCCACGCCATGCGCGCCTTGCACGGAAAGCTTGTACATGACGAAGGTATGGTCAGCCATCACCGCTTCTTCCCCTGGCGCAAGAAAGGCTTTAATTAAGAGGCTAATGACTTCATCCGAACCATTCCCCACAATCACCTGATCGGCTGACACCTTCCACCGTTCGGCAAGCGCGCGCCGCAAATAGTGTGCCCCGCCATCGGGATACCGATTCAATGTCGCCACGCCTTGCGCCAGAATCGTTTGCGCCTTTGGTGACGGCCCTAGAGGATTTTCATTCGATGCGAGTTTAATCGCATTCGAAATACCTAACTCACGCTCTAATTCATCCAAGGGCTTTCCCGGAGAATACGGAACGAGAGAAGAAATATTTGGATGAACTTTTAACGGCATAGCAGAAACCATAATTCGTGAATCGTCGTTCATATTTCGTAAGATAAAAAAAAGTCTATTATCCCTGCGAAATACGAGAGACTAGCGACGGGATACGTTATTTTTTCACGCTTCGCGCTTGTGCGCCTGCGCGCTATAGCGCGCAGGCACAAGCGTCGAACAGGGAACTTGTTAACTGCTTGCGGACGGATACGACCCCAGAACCTTCAAAAAGAGACACCGTCCTTTGACTTCATCAATCGCTTTTTTTACACGATCGTCATCTTGGTGACCTTCCAAATCCATAAAAAAGAGATACTCCCAGACTTTTCGTCGGGTAGGACGCGACTCAATTTTGGTCATGTTGATGCCGTAGGATGAGAATGGCCGGATCATATCATACAACGCCCCAACTCGATCCTTCGCCGATACAATAATAGAAGTTTTATCTTTTCCGGTTCGCTCGGACCCTCGCTGTGACAGAATTAAAAACCTTGTCGAGTTGTGGATATTATCTTCAATGCGTGAACGTAGAATTTTCAACCCATAAATTTCCGCAGCGATTTCGGAAGCAATAGCCCCGGCCGTCGCATCATTCACACATCGTTCGGCCGCCCGTGCCGTGCTGGGCTCCTCTGCAATAACAGCTGTGGACAAATTGGCTTCCAACCATTTACGGCATTGCGCGATTGCTTGCGGGTGGGAATAGATCGTCTTGATCTGCTCGAGAGAGTCCGCCTTCGACAAGACGTTATGGGCAATCTCAAACATAATTTCGCCGTAAATCAATAACGGCGAATCCACCAACAGATCGAGCGTGTGATTCACGACTCCCTCGGTCGAATTTTCGACAGGTACAATACCAAACCGAATTCGACCGCGCTCCACTTCATCGAACACATCTTTAATGCTACTGACAGGAATATACTCAGCCGATTCCCCAAACTTATTCACCGCGGCCAGATGCGTAAACGTCGCAGGCGGCCCAAGATACGCTACCGTTTGTGAGCCCTCTAATGAGAGCGAGGCCGACATAATCTCGCGATACACCGGCCGAATGGCTGAACTCGGAAATGGGCCGGGGTTTTTAGCTGCTAATCGCTCAACAATCGCCGTCTCACGGCCTTGGGTGTGCAGATGAGCCGAGGCATCTTTCTGTTTCTTTAAATGCCCGACTTGAATGACATATTGAGACCGTTCATTCAGAATGCGGAGGATCTCGTCATCTAAGCGATCAATATTATCTCGGCAGGAAGGAATGTCGTTTGGCAGTTCCACAGATCACTCCAGGATTATAAGTTTTTATAACCGTGCCGCCAAATCTACGTGCATCGGTAACGTGTCGCGCGCTGTGCAAATATCATTAGGGTCAGCTACACGCACTTTGGTTTCGCAATAATGGACCAGCATAGCCGGAAAACAAGGGCTTTTCAAGAAGAACCACCAAGACTTCCTAATAAAGACAAGATAGTAAACCCCATATTTCCTTTCTCCATCAGGTCAGCAAGATAATCTGAAATAAAATGGAACACAACAAGGTACTCTGGCACATAAATCAGCCGAATAAATTGTACCAAGGCCATGATAAAGATGGCCTTCACCTCAGCTTTGTTATATGGTTAAGAGACATCAAAATAGGATGCAATGCCCATGACAACTAACAACCTTCACCTGGACATTCTACCTCCCCCACAACGGCGATTATGGGATGAGCTGAGTGATGTACCCGAAGCATTTATCCTCTATGGCGGCACCGCAATTGCCCTTCAGATCGGACATCGTGAATCCATAGATTTTGACTTCTTCGCTTTCGAAACCTTCCAACCACAAGACCTCGTCACCACCATACCGTTTTTACAGAGCACGGAAATTCTACAACAAGCTAACAGTACACTCACATGTCGTGTGAATCGTGAAGGTCCAGCACAAGTATCATTTTTCGGGGTGCCAAATCTATCTCGAATCCAAAGCCCTATCATCGCTCCAGGAAACGGAGTAAAGATTGCCTCATTGTTAGATTTGGCCGGAATGAAAGCGGCGGTAGTCCAGCAACGACCGGAGGCGAAAGATTATATAGATCTGGGCACAATGCTTGAAAAAATGGTGATTGATTTACCGACGGCGCTCACCGCAGCCAAGATGATCTATGGCCCTTCATTTAATCCGGAACTGACATTAAAAGCCTTATCCTATTACGATGATGGTAATTTGAGGACCGTACCGGCTCAACACAAAGAACGGTTGCTGGAGGCCGTACGAACAGTAGACTTAGACCAGTTGCCGGTCATCGCACGTGACCACAATAATACGCATGACCAAGGTCTTGAACGATGAAGCCACTTTCTCTGACCGATGAATTAGCAAAGGTCGCAGAGCGGGTCATTTGGTTTGAGAAGCCGGAAAAAGCAATAGCCGATCCGATCCGATTTGTCACCTATGCGATGACGTATGGTACACACGAGGATATGAAAGTAGTCAGACGGTATCTATCTGATGATGATTTACGTGAAATCCTGTCAAAAGCTCCACCTGGGATAGTTGATCCGCGGTCCTGGGCCTATTGGCATTTAAAGCTCGGGCAATATCCGCCTCCGCCACTGCCAACCCGCCGCTTTGAATGATTGTGTTGGAACCTTAGAGATATGCAGGTATATTTTGACCGAATGTTGGGATACTTTTAGAGCACAGGGGGGTCGATTTCATACTCGTACTCGGCTACAGGGTTGCCCTGTTTTCTGAAGCCACAAGGATTTTCACCCGTATAGCGAAACCCTAACTTTTCTATCACTCTTTTGCTTCGTATATTCCAAATGGCATGTGCGGTAACAATTTTTGAGGCATGAAGCGACGAAAATCCGAAGTCTAATACTGCACGTGTGGCTTCAGTCGCATACCCCTGTCCCCAGAAGTCAGGATGAATCCAAAATCCAATATTCCACACATGCAACACATTCGTCTGCTTGATCGCCACTCGGCCTATGAGAGTGCTAGGCTCAACGAGTTCGACCGTATAGGTAAACAAGCTACCGTCTTTCCACTGACTAAGACTCTCTTGGGTTCTATCAACAAGTTCACTTCGTGTTTTAGGGCGATCCCAAATCATCCCGTCGTTAAATCCATCGTAGCGAGTCGCAGACCAGGTCATTTCAACATCTAACAACATGATGACTCGCAAGCGAAGCCGTTCTGTGAGTAGTATTGTATCTACGGGAATCTCGCTCATGATTCGTGTTTGGCAGATCTCTGTAACAGGATACTTATGATGCCTAGTAAAAAACGAGCAAGACCAATAAAGGCATAATCTCGATTAGGAATTACTTTAATGAAATGCAACGGTACGGGATATTCATAAATTTCGACAAGAAAGTGACAAAATGTTCATTTGCACATTTCATCATTTCATGATATGATTATTCCATATGAAACCCTTGGCACGGAAAGCAGAGATGAGCCGCTTATCAATTGAACTGACCCCTGAACAACATCAGCAGGTAAAGGCATTAGCCGCTCTCTCTGGCAGCAGTATTCGAAATTACGTGCTGACCCGTCTGTTACCATCTGCTGAGGAAGAAACGGCCTTACAGGAATTAGAAACCCTGCTTGATGAACGCCTGAAGGCCGCTGAATCTGGAGCAATTAGCCAAAGAACAGTGCAGGATATCTTCCAGGACGTGTATCGTGAAATGAAACCGTAAATGTCAGACTATGAACTGACCACGTTTGCTGAAAACGACCTTATAAGCATCGCTCGTTATACCGTTGACACATGGGGACTGAAACAAGCCAAACGCTATGAAGCCTCATTAGTCAAAGGCTTCCGGCAAATTGCCAAGGGTAGTGTCCTGCCACGCGTTTTCCTCTCCCGCAGGCCCGACCTTCTGTTTACGCGTTGCGAACATCACTACATTTTCTATAAGCCGCGAAAATCAGCACCGCCGTTAATCCTGGCGGTCTTTCATGAACGTATGAACCTCATGCAACGTCTCAAAGAACGTTTGTCATGATATAAGAGAACCGGGCATTCGGCTACACATTTTTCCAACGTTAGCTGGACACCAAGGTTGGGGCAGCTTCAGTAGATTGATCACATCTTCGCTCACTGGAAACCTTTTTTCATGACGCGACGAATTCTTGCTTTTACCGATGCGGCTTCAACTCTCATAGCCACCTCAAAAAGCTTCTTGGTTTCCTCTTGGTATTCCGGATACTGAACAGCCAGTTCATAGAAACCACTGAAGGCCCAAGCTCTGACGAATTTTGCGTCACCGGCCAAGCATTCCTTCAAAAACGTTTCAACCTTTTTCTTGTGAGTTTTTGGAATGGGCATGTACGGGATACATTGCAGAATGTGCAACTTGGTTTCCCAATGCTCCAGCTTTGGAAGCAACTGGGAAACTTCTTTTACGTCAGAAGGTTCTAGGCATCCAGTCTTTTCCAGGTGCCGTTTCAATAACCAGGTTGTCCCTTTTTGTAGTGGTTTTTGTTTTGTGAGCCTGAGAATTTCAGAAACAAACAAGGATGCGTGACAGTTACGAGCATAGATGTCTCGAATGCCGTCCGCCGACTTTCCATCCCAAGCTACTATTTCTTGCTTAAGATTCATTGTGTCTATTGCTTGACTCATTCAACAAAATACCACGGCATGGGTCGCCCATATAACGGGAATATGAAGTGTTGCGATTCGATACAACAGATTGTCGTATTCGGTTACATTTTGTCAAAAGTCGATGGAAAGTCCAAAAGATAACGACTATGTTCTAAGTTATTCTTCGTCAAAATAATCCGAATCTACTTTCTTAACTTCATATCGTCCAGCGGTTGATACTCCAACATTGTGCTCTACCATTAGGGCTGCCAATCTCTCGCCATCAATCAAAATAATTTTTGACTCAATCATCGATCTATACTCAATCGCTTCTTTAGAAAAATTTGAAGTGGTTATGAATACCCCTTTCTTAGCTCTTTGGCCTTGAAGAGCTCCGGCAAACTTTTGTATCTCCGGCCGTCCTACAGTTCCTTCCCACCGCTTTGCCTGAATGTAAATGACATCTAACCCAAGATGGTCTTCATTTATGATTCCATCTATACCACCATCACCACTCTTGCCGAGAGCACGGCCTGCATCTCGCCGATTACCTCCGTAGCCCATTTTTACGAGAAGGTCTACGACAAGTCTCTCAAAGAACGACGGTGTAGAGTCTTTCACAAGACTAAGAACTTCATCTTCCAGATCCTTGAGGATTGTACGATACGCAGAAGCCAAGACATCTTCTGGCGTTTCGCCAGGAGATATTTCAATGATAGCTGTCCCCTCATTGTTCGATGACGTTTCCTTCTTACGGTTTCTGAATTCTAAGAATTTGGGGTATCGCTCTAAGAGAGAAACGTTAATCCTTTCTGGATTTTCCGCTAGTAGGGTGAGGCCTTGATTAGTAATCCTGAAATACCCTCTCCTAGGTGATTCCAACAATCCTGCTTGTTTTAGATAGGAACGTGCCCAACCAACACGATTGTGAAAAATCGCCTGACTTCCACTTGGCAAAAGTTCGGCTCGCTCATTATCAGATAGAGAAAACTTTTCTGCCAGAAATTCTACAGCTTCTCTGAACTTATGTTCTAATTGATCGGAAGCTAATTGAAGAACAGGAAGCATTAATGTCTGATAATCGGGGATCGCCATAGAAAAGGTATTATCCTTTGTGTGATGCAGAAAAATGGATAACCAAAACTGCTATTTATTTGGCTAACATTGGTTTGTGAAGATATAAAAATTGTAGTAAAGCCTATTATTATCGACCCTACTCAAAAAATCCATGAATTCTTTTTCCTTCTTTAACCAATCTGACTACAGATTTCAGATCTAGGACTTAAGCAGACCCGCCACGTAATACCCTCCAGACAACCTTGGGATGCATCAAACTTGTGGGTAGATCCATAAGATTCATCACTTTCAGAAACTGCGAGTAGACGACTGAATCGTGATGCGTTGCGCGATGAACTTTGGCCAGGTAGGCGTTGGTGAGATCAGTTAGCACTGGCTTCTTTCCTACGGCTTCCGGATACCGGAAGTCTTCACAGGCGGCCATTTGCCAGGGAATGTCGACGACTTTTGCGATTCGCTGAAAAAAATTCTGCCAGAGATCAGTCAGGTTTGGCCGTTGTCGCAACACCTTATCGTGCACTTGAACCTGCATCGCGGCAGAGGTCATCCCGTGCCCGTAAATCGGATTGAAACTGGAGATCGAACACCAAAAAACCTTGCAAATCGGTGATGGCATGGATAATATGACAGAACAATGCACAAGAATCGCCTATTAACAAGCCGGTTACAGCATCTGAGTGAAATATTCCCAGTTGTCGTACTGAGCGGTGCGCGTCAGGTTGGGAAGAGCACTCTTATTGAACATGCATTCCCACCTGGCACTGACTGTGTCGTATTTGATGCGGTTATGGATGTCGGCAATGCGAGGCAGGACCCTGATTTGTTCCTGGATAATCATCCAGGAAAACCGCTGCTGCTGGATGAAATTCAATATGCCCCGGAATTGGTTGCGGCGATTAAACGGCGTGTGGACCGAAGTCGCGAGCCGGGTCAGTTCATCCTCACGGGTTCGCAACAATGGGAAGTAATGAAATCGCTCGCCGAGAGTCTTGCCGGTCGTGTCGTATTCGTTGATCTTGAAGGCTTCTCCCTGGCGGAGATGGCAGATAATTCTGAAAAACTAGGCTGGCTAATCTCATGGATCGAGGATCCACATAAATTTGTTCGTGCAACACAAAAGACCATTCCTCTTCAGCGCACGTTGTATGAAACACTCTGGCGCGGCTTTCTCCCCATGACGACAATGATACCACTTGATACCGTCCCGGACTTTCATGAAGCCTATCTCAAGACCTATGTCGAACGAGATGTCCGGCTGCTTGCCGACGTCTCAGAATGGCAAATATTTGGACGCTTCGTCCGGCTTGCGGCAGCGCTCACCGCACAAGAAATTAACTATAGTCAACTTGGGCGTGAGATCGGCATCTCACCCCAAACAGCCCGTCGGTGGCTCGATATGCTCCAAGGCACGTTTCAATGGTTCGACGTCCAAGCATTTTCAGGCAATAGCGTCAAACGCGTGAGCAGTAAACCTAAAGGGTATATTGCCGATACGGGATTCGCGTGTGCGGCTCAACTGATCTCGTCTCCGATAGCACTCGAGGGACACCCAATGCTGGGGGCCTTGTTCGAAACAGCCGTGGCCGCCGAAATTAGAAAGCAAAGCGCCCTGCTTTCGCCAAAACCACAAATGTATCACTGGCGATCAGCTGGAGGTGCCGAGGTTGATCTCATTTTGGAACGTGACGGCAAACTGTTCCCAATTGAGATCAAGGTGAAAAGCCAGCCGGCAAAACGCGATGCTCGCGGCATCAAAGCGCTTCGGGACAGCTACGCCAACCTAGACATCCAACCGGGCCTGGTCATTGCTCCGACTGACAAGTTCCAAAAAATATCGGAGGATGATTATGCGATGCCATGGAATGCCGTATGCGATCAAACGAGAGAAAGATAAAAATATCATATGGGAAGGGGGATAGGCGTCGTCTTATTTCTTAGCGTAACCATTCTGCCTTCTGCTCAATCAGATCGTCCACATAATACCCGCCAGACAATCTTGGGATGCATTAAACTGGTGGGAGAGGCCATGAGATTCATCACTTTCAGAAACTGTGAATACACCACGGGGTCGTGGTGGGTCGCACGATGAACTTTGGCCAGGTAGGCGTTGGTGAGATCAGTCAACGCAGGCTTCTTCCCTACGGCTTCCGGATACCGGAAGTCTTCACAGGCGGCCATTTGCCAAGGAATGTCGACGACTTTTGCGATTCGCTGAAAAAAATTCTGCCAGAGATCAGTCAGGTTTGGCTGTTGTCGCAACACCGTATTAAGCACTTGGACCTGCATGGCGGCAGAAGTCATTCCTTGTCCATAAATTGGGTTGAAGCTCGCGATAGCATCGCCCAAGACCAGATAGCCTTCGGGAAACCGTGTCAGGTTTTCGTAGCGGCGACGAAGACTCGATGGAAATTTATAGGTGAACACATCTGAAAGCGGTTCGGCCTTACTGACAACATCATAGATGTCCGAAACTGGCAGACGACGGATAAACTCAAGATACGCCGACTCGTCCGTCGGCGGATGCTCACCAAACCATCCGCCAGCCGAAACGATCCAACGATCGTGTTCGACTGGAAAAAGAAACGACATATGTTTTTGCGTTGGCGGCGTGGGAGAGATCATCACAAGTTTTGCCCCGACAAGATCGTTGGGACGACGGCGATAGAGACGAGTGGCATATCCAACTCCAACCTTGACCTCCTCTTCTTGCGGTCGATCAAAGCCTAACTCCTCCAACCACTTACCAGCCGAAGAACCACGTCCCGCCGCATCGACGACAAGATCTGCTTCTATAGTCGTTTTTTTTGCTCCATCATTTCCAGACACAGCATGAACACCGAGAACCCGAGTCCGGTCATTATTCGTCGCCAAGCCACGTACGGCACAGGCAGGCAGAATGGTCACATTGGGCAATTGTGAAACGAAACGCCGAATGTTCCACTCTAAAAATATGCGGCTGACCGAGACGGCATGAAGTCCGCTCGTAAATTGCTTCTTGTACCCATCAAAATGATACCAGCGTATCGCTTGCCCCATATCTGAGATAATGGCTCCACCCTTGACCAGAGCGTCCTCAAGATCGGGGAAAAGGTCTTTGATGATACGAAACCCTTGAGCAAGAAGTCCGTGGAGATGGCGTGTCTGAGGCTGGCCTCTGCGGGATTCGGGATGATCGCCGACTGGATCGCGTTCGAGAATCGTGACTCGTTCAAAATGGTCACTCAAAATTCTAGCCGTAAACAGCCCGGCTAGACTGCAGCCGATAACTACTGCGTGCTTTCGGTGGTTCTGGACCTGAGTCATGTTTGGCATTACTCTACAATATTCGTATTTACACCTAATTCAAGTCACACAATAGTAATCATCTAGACGTACGAGTTGAATGCTAGTCTTAGATTCAGAAGTTAAGACTTTGTCAGTCTTTGAACAAGTTATTTTGAGGTGATCAATCTGATGGGTGAATTCGTATATGCAGGGATATCCCCGCTTGTTTAATGATAACTTTCTGAATCGGAGGGGAATTTGGCGCATTCAACTTCTTCTTTAAATCGACTGAGCGCCTGCAGTGCATCGGCTTTGAGATGAGCATACGGCTTGACGAATTTAGGCACAAAGTCATCGAACAGACCAAGCAGATCATACAGCACCAGGATTTGCCCGTCGCAATGTGGTCCCGCGCCAATGCCGATTGTCGGAATCGAGAGATGTTCCGTAATCGTCTTGGCTAAGGCCACAGGCACAGCTTCGAGCACCAACGAAAAAGCACCGGCCTCTTCGAGAGCTTTGGCATCAGCGAGCATAGCTTCGGCTTGCTCTTCTTCCTTGCCTTGGACTTTATACCCGCCGTACTGGTTGACGGATTGCGGAGTCATCCCGATATGCGCCATGACAGGAATCCCGAAGCGCGTCAGTGCTTCCACGCGATCAATAACCTGACTCCCGCCTTCAATCTTGATAGCCGAAGCCCCGGCCTGCAGAAAGAGCCCGGCATTGCGCACGGTATCTTCGACACTGACCTGATACGACATAAACGGCATGTCGCCAATGACGAGCGATTTTTCTGCCGTCTGCGCCACCAGCCTCGTATGGTATAGCATATCCTCCATGGTAACTGAGAGGGTATTGGACTTTCCCTGAACCACTACTCCAAGTGAATCGCCGACCAAGATCGCTTCTATGCCCGCTTGTTCAACAATCCGCGTAAACAGCGCATCGTAGGCCGTCACGACCACAAGCTTTTCTCCCTGACTTTTGCGCTGCTTGAATTCTGGAACGTTCATCAATGTTTCACTCTTTTTTATATAAACCTCTGTTCTTAGAAAAATCTAAGAATCGCCACCTCAGGAAAATGAAGACTTATTGCTTCGCAAAGCGTTTGGCTGATTCTACCGTATTTTGCAAGAGCATGGCGATGGTCATAGGACCAACCCCGCCCGGCACAGGCGTAATCCATCCGGCTTTCTCTTTGACCGGTTCAAAATCCACATCTCCAGCCAAGCTTCCATCCTCTCGTCGGTTAATACCGACATCAATGACAATAGCCCCTTCTTTAATCATATCTGCCGTGACAAACTGGGTGCGCCCGATGGCCGCAACCACAATATCGGCTTCTCGACATACAGCTGGTAAGTCTTGAGTACGCGAATGACACACGGTCACGGTGGCATGCCGATGCATCAACAACAGTGCGACAGGTTTTCCCACGATATTACTACGACCGATAACGACTGCTCGTTTTCCTGCGATGGACTGTCCTGTCGATTCAATCATGTGAATCACGCCTTTTGGCGTGCAGGGTGTAAACACCGGCTCCCCCTCAACTAACCGTCCCACGTTATAAGGGTGAAAACCATCGGCATCTTTGTGCTGAGAGACCGCTTCCAAGATGGGCTTACTGTCAATATGTGTGGGAAGCGGGAGCTGCACGAGAATCCCATGAATTTTTGGGTCGGCATTGATTTTGTGAATAAGCTTGAGCAGCTCATCTTGAGTCGTGGCTTCAGGCAACTTATATTCTTCAGGATAGAGTCCGGCTTTTTCACAGGCAATTTTTTTATTTCGGACATAAATTGCCGAAGCCGGGTCACCACCCACTAATATGGCCGCCAATCCTGGCCGAATCCCCGTCCGTTCATGAAACTCAGACACGTCTTTCGCAATGTCTATTCGCAACTGCTGCGCTAAGGCTTTTCCGTCGATAATCTGTGCTGCCACATCCCCTCCTCTTGATCGCTGACGTTGTTATATCAGAGATTTACGATATCAAGCTTGAAAAA
>BQIY01000025.1 GCA_021604265.1 Nitrospirales bacterium | reverse complement strand
CAAGAATTTGCGCGATCGGTTCCGACAGTACAGAAATACAACGAGAAAAAAACATCATAGAAAAATGCGTGAGATCGTTCGGGTCGCCACTGACTTGACGTTCCATGTCGTTGAATCTGAAAAAGACGCGTTGTTACTGGAAAACCAACTCATTCAAGAGCTCAAGCCCACATTCAATATTTCAGGCGCATTTTCATTTATGTATCCCGCCCTTGGCGTAGGATATGACGACCGTGTGTTCTATCTTTGCTATTCAACTGACCCGGAAGCGTTTGAAAATACGGTGTTCAAGATGCATGGCGTGTACCGTTCCCGGGATACCACGAAAGAGGCGTATTTTTCTATAGTTCGGATACTGAGTTGTCTTGGCCACCGTGAACCCGGCCAGCGCTTAAAGAAATTTCCCCAAATACCATACACCTACATTTCCGGATTTAGACAGTTACAGGCTGAACTGGCAGTAGAACTTTCTGACTTTCTGAATGGAAAGAATCGAAACTTTCTTCGAGTGGTGATTCATTCGTTATTAGAAAAGACTGTCGAAAGGAGTGAGGCGGGGAAGATTCAGGAAGCGGTGAATTCTTTGGTGGTATTTTTTCGTGAAGAAGCCAATCGACTGAGGAAGGCCAAAAAGAAGTCAGGATGTGAGAGTGAGTTTCTAAGCCAAAGAGAACGGGATCGCACGTTTATCCTGGCACGTTTTGCTAAGTGAGCTTCTTTCCTTTCTTAGGGGTCAGATTCGATTATTTAAATAGATGTTTTGGTGAAAGATGAATCCTCTCGCTAATTGTTTCTAGCTGGGCGTTTGCCAACGTTCTCTGAAGGCTGTTGTCTCTTGGAGGTTTCCTGATTAATGCGGGTGCGGACGAGGTCAATGTGGTCGCGCAAATGATAGAGCTGGTCGGCGTAGGACAGTGGTGTGTCGACATGTTTGACTTCAGTTTCCAATTTGATCACGGCTTCGGCGAGTTGTTCTGGTGTTGCACTGCCGGTGTCAAGGCGTGACTCGATGCGTTGGAGGTCTTCGTACCAGCGATAGATACGAGAACGGACCCGCCAACGGTAAAGAGGCGGGAACAGTTTGAATAATGGGATGACGAGTGCGGCCAGCGGAATGAGCATTACCACTAATCGATCAATTAATGTGGCGGCCCAAAAAGGCAGAAAGCGCTGTAGGAACGATGGTCCGCGTTTGTGAAACCGCTGGGCTTCTTTGCTCAACGGGATAGACAGGTATTCTCCCGATGGAAATTGTTCTTCTTCGTGAAATAGTCCGGCGTCTCCGACGATTTTGGGTGCCGATAGCAGTAGGAGGTCGACTAACGCCGGATGCAGGTTTTTTTGAGCGATCAGCATGGCTGTCACGGCAATTAAGTTCAATTCTGTTGGTGGACGTTCATTGGCAAGATCGATAGCACCGGGTGGTAAGCTTACTGGAGATAAATACCGGCGGTGCAGGTGATAGGCTTTTGCTCTCGGCAGATCCATCAGGGCAATTCCAGGTACTTGTAGCAGATTTTGAACCACTGATGATTTTTCCCCGCTCACCATAAAGAGCGCATCCAATTCACCGGCCCGAAGAGCTTCGCTGGCCACGGCATTATTCAGTTCGCTAAAACTATCACCCGCGACATTGTTTAACGCGAGTAACTCATCAGTCAGTCTTCTTGTCCCGCTGCCTGGAACACCTCGATTTATCCGTAACCCCGCCAACTCTGAGAGCTTCGTCGGCGGTGGATCTATTCGATGAAAGACCCATAAGGGTTCGTAATACAGGCTGGCGAGCCCTCGTAACCTTTCGCCTCCTGGTATCGAGTCCACCGGTGTGCCGCCTTGCATCAATGCGATATCGACGGTTCCTTCTGCTAGTAATGTCGCATTCTCGTCGCTGCCAGCAGTATTCAGGAGTTTGAGCTCGATGTGGTTGTCGGCCAAGATCTCCTGCATGGCGAGGCCGAAGGCATGGTAGGCGCCAGTGGCACTGCCCGTCGCGAGGGTGATAACTTTCGGCGGGGCTGGTTCCACAAACTGATAGGCCAGTACAAACCCGGCTAAGGCAATCAATACGGCAAGGCCGGTGCTCTTGAGCAAGGAAGAGTTCATGGTCATCAAACGTCTTTCAAATAGGCTCTGATGTTTGGGAAGGGGAGTGGAATCAAGTCATGTACATCGTGTTGGTGGTTGTCGATACTATCCTTGCGATACTATCATACTGAGATTGCTTAGAAAATGATCATGCCAACGTCTCGACCTCAGAGGTAGGTAGACGTATGCCAGTCATTTTCGAAAGAAAAGGGGGTCGTTAGTCATTATAAATAAATGGAGGTAAATCTTTATGGCTGAAGAACAAACTCTTAATGGTGTCAATGTTGCTGCAGTAAACGAGCTGGTAAAAAACGTTGGGGCTGACCCAGAACTAGGTCAGTGTAAGTTTCACATCAACAATACCTGGAGTACGTGTGGACAAAATACGTCTAAAGTAGCAAGTTTTTATGCTGCTAAGCAGGAGATTCCGCACGAGATCCCTTTCACCCTGAATGCCGATGAGCCCGCCATTCTTGCTGGACACGATACAGGTCCGAATCCTGTTGAGCATCTTCTCAATGCTTTAGCAGGATGCCTTACCACGACACTTGTGTACCATGCTGCAGTTAGGAACATTGAAATTGAAGAATTAGAATCAGAACTTGAAGGCGATTTGGATATCAGAGGATTCCTAGGGCTTGCGAAGGATGTCAGGCCAGGGTTTCAGAATATTCGGGTAAATTTCAAAGTCAAAACAGATGAGGAAAACATTGAGAAACTCAAGGCTTTGAGTAAATTGTCGCCGGTTTTCGACGTCACTTCTAAGGGGACTAATGTTGTCGTCAACATCGAAAGAAAATAGAAGACTTCAAGCATGGCTAAAAGCACAATCACCTATTGGAACCCACTCATGCCTGAAAATGGTGAGAGATGGGAACCTATTGAGAATACTAATGGTCTATTAGAACAACTGACATTGGCTATGGATGAAGCGTCAGGCGACTATACTCGATTAACCCGATTTAAGCCTGGTGCGGATACGACGACTTTTGGGCCGAAAAGCCATGCCTATCCCGAGGAAATTTTTATTGTCAAAGGCCGACTTTATGATGCGGCATTTGATCAATGGCTCAAGGCAGGAGACTATGCCAGCCGGCCACCGGGTGAGGTTCATGGCCCCTTTAAGACGGATGAGGAGTGTATTGTGTTGGAGGTGTCGTATCCCAGTCAGGCCATAACATGACTTTTTCATTTGGGAAAAAGTGTACTATGACGGACATGGTTATCGTTTGTCTGCGTGAATTTGGATATGCATAAATCCTGGTTGCTTACAAAAAGGCGTTGATTCTGGATATGAACGGGACTTTCATGTTCGGAGAAGACCGGTTTGACGAGTGTCAGGATTTCTCAGCATACTACGATCGACTGAATGGAACTCTTTCAAGTGCGGAAATCAATCGAATCATTCGTGAGGTCTATGCGTGGCAATGCCAAAGCTCAACGAACCCTCGATCAACAGATACCGTTCTCACTTTCGGTCGTCACCTATATGAATTAGTACAAGGAATGCGCAACCAAGACGAATTAGTGGCTATGCGAGCAGCTTTCCGTCAATGGGAAGCCAAAGTTGTATATCTAACGGAGGAAATGTCTTCCAAAGCAATGCGATATGTAGAAAGGTATGCCCTCAGCCATTCGCTTTATCTGGCGGATGCTCTGATCGGGGCCACTGCCGTTGTCTGCTCCCTTCCCCTGCTTACCGCAAATACGAAGCACTATCGAGTCATAACGGACCTTGATCTTCGAGTCTTTCGTCCCTGAAGAAATCAACAATGAACGACTCAGGCTTGGTGAGTGACGACTATGATCACAATGCTTGTGGTGTTTCGATGCCTTTTCAATTTGTTTGTTTTCACTCAGTGACATCGATTCGGAAGTATTTTTCAGACTTGATGCAATGATGATACAATCTAATCTGCATTCACTGGTTATAATGTTGAAACTCATCAGATAGGAGCAGAAATCATGCCTCCACTTCGATCAAAGACGTCGACTCAAGGCCGAAATATGGCTGGTGCCCGAGCCCTGTGGCGAGCTACGGGAATGAAAAATGATGATTTTGGAAAACCCATCATTGCCATTGCCAATTCATTTACGCAGTTTGTGCCCGGGCATGTGCATTTGCATGACCTTGGTCAACTGGTCGCACGGGAAATTGAGAAAACGGGAGCCGTGGCGAAAGAGTTCAATACGATTGCCGTTGATGATGGAATTGCGATGGGGCATGACGGCATGCTGTACAGCTTGCCCTCCAGAGACATTATCTCGGATTCCGTCGAATATATGGTGAATGCACATTGTGCGGATGCCCTGGTGTGTATCTCGAATTGCGATAAGATCACTCCGGGAATGCTCAATGCGACGTTGCGGTTAAACATTCCAACTGTTTTTGTTTCCGGTGGTCCGATGGAAGCGGGCCGTACGAAGTTGGCTGAACATCATACGAATCTCATTCATGCAATTGTGATGGCTGCAGACGAGAAACTCTCGGATGGTGAAGTTGAGGAATATGAACGTTCTGCCTGTCCAACCTGCGGATCATGTTCAGGCATGTTTACGGCGAATTCCATGAATTGTCTCACGGAAGTGTTAGGCCTGGCTCTGCCAGGCAATGGGTCTCTGCTAGCCACGCACGCCGACCGAAAAGAATTATTTTTGGAGGCTGGCCGCCAGATTGTGGCACTTACGAAGCGATACTATGAGAAAGATGATGACTCGGTCCTTCCTCGCAGTATTGCGTCCTATGATGCCTTTGCCAATGCGATGAGTATGGACATCGCGATGGGAGGCTCGACGAACACGATTCTCCATTTGCTCGCGGCGGCCCAGGAGGCAGGAGTTAATTTCACGTTAAAGGACATCGACCAATTGTCGCGAAAAGTGCCGAATCTTTGTAAAGCTGCTCCAGCCATAGACAAATATCATATGGAAGATGTGCATCGTGCCGGGGGCATGATGGGGATTCTCGGCGAATTAGATCGTGGGGGCTTACTGAATACCAAGGTGCGGAGCATCCATGGTTCTACCCTCGCTGAAACGATACGTCACTGGGACGTGGCGGTGACAAGCAGTGAGGAGGTGAATAAGTTCTATCGAGCTGGACCTGCAGGTATTCCGACTCAAACGGCGTTTAGCCAGGATACGCGGTATGACACGTTGGACCTTGATCGTGAGAATGGCTGCATTCGCGATATGAAACATGCCTACAGTCAGCAAGGAGGGTTAGCTGTTCTCTATGGCAATATTGCTGAAGATGGATGCATTGTGAAAACGGCTGGGGTTGACGAAAAGAACTGGGTGTTTTCTGGTCCGGCCCGCGTCTTTGAATCTCAGGATTCAGCCGTCGAAGCCATTTTACATGACCGGATTACCGCTGGCGATGTGGTGGTGATCCGATATGAAGGGCCCAAAGGCGGGCCGGGTATGCAAGAAATGTTGTATCCCACCAGTTATCTCAAATCCAAGGGCTTGGGTGCGGCCTGTGCCCTTCTCACGGATGGTCGTTTTTCTGGCGGAACGTCAGGCCTATCCATCGGCCATGCTTCGCCAGAGGCGGCAGAAGGCGGTGCCATTGGCCTGGTAGAAGAAGGAGATGAAATTCAGATCGATATTCCTCGTCGAACGATTCATCTCAATATTTCAGCTGACGATTTAGTCAAACGCCGAAGCCGCATGGAAGCCAAAGGCTATGATGCATGGACCCCGACGGAGAAACGAACCCGCGTGGTGTCTTCGGCGCTTAGAGCCTATGCGGCCTTAACGACCAGTGCCGACAAAGGGGCTATTCGTAATGTGGATCAGCTAAAAAAGTAATTGTCTCATGAAAATTGTCTTTTAGCTAATCACAACCTCTAAGAATCCACCGGTGCTCTCTCTTCGAGTGGTTCATCTACCGAAACTGAAGATGTCAAGTCTTTCGCTATTCGTTCGTCACGTTGGATTTAACTGAATAGAGTGTCAAGGTGTATGTAGACTTCCCAATTTTTCCCTATCACTTAACCAAGCAACAATTAAATTTCTCATATAAGCAATGTTGTAGTAAGCAAAAAAATGGAGACGCAAGCGAAGTCGAATCGATTTGAGAACTATTCAAAAACAATTTTAGTGTTGATTGTGGTCATCGTTGTTCTTGTGTCAGATTTTGTCCTGACCGGGATCTATCACTTTCAAAAGTATGGGACGATTCACAAGTATGCCGACCGAAGAGCCTTGCGAGTTTCATCTCTAACTTTTCATCATACGCTCAAAGCGAATGGTCAGCAGCAAGAACAAAAATGGGGTCATTTGACCAATCCGCTCTATACAAATTCGCTTGGATTTAAAGACCGGGAGATTCGTCAGGTTCCGTTTACCTCTTCCGCGTTCCGCTTTCTCTTTATCGGAGATTCGTTTACCGAAGGCATTGGGGTTGAATATGAGAACACCTTTGTCGGACTGACCGATACGGCATTGGTGCGACAAAATGTTCAAGTGCTGAATGCGGCCGTGTCCTCCTATGCGCCGGCGATCTATTTCAAGAAAGTCGAGTATTTACTTGAGACGGTGAACTTGGACTTTGATCACCTTTTCGTTTTTCTTGATATTTCAGATATCGAGGATGAAGTCAAACGGTATGATATTCGTGATGGACACGTAGTCGGTCTGATGAGTCAGACTTCAAGGATCAAAGAATTTGTGTTTGAATACACAGGGTTGATGAAAAATATTTGGACTCTTGCAGTCACTCTACAAAAAACTCTCATGCCGACTCACGAAGAGCTCCGTTCTGAAGACGAACGTCGGTATGGAATCAATCAAGAACGAAGTTTATGGACGGTCAATGATGAAATGTTTGAAGGCTATGGGCGGAGGGGACTGGAGAAGGCGAAGCATCATATGGATTTACTGTATCAATTACTTCAACGGCATCAGAAAGGAATGACGATTGCCGTGTATCCATGGCCGGATCAAATTGTTCACAAGGACCTGCATTCCCGGCACGTCACGTTCTGGCGGGAATGGGCTCAAGATCATTCTGTCAACTTTTTCAATTTTTTCCCGTTGTTTATCTTGCCTGATGCCGATCCTAAGGCAGTTCTTGATAAATATTTCATAGAAGGGGATGTGCATTGGAATGAACAGGGCCATGAGATTATGGCACAAGAACTGTACAGAAAAATGCACGAGACTTTTCCGAATCTTTTGAAAACGCATGAGATAAATTTAGAACAAAAGTGATAAAATTGTCACTTATCCTTCTGCACCGGATTGCTCAGTCTTCCAATGTGCTCGATCTCGATGGTGACCTGATCTCCGTCTTGTAGAAAAACTGGCGGATTCCGAGCAAAGCCAACTCCGGGAGGGGTGCCTGTCAGGATGACGGTGCCTGGGAGTAGAGTTGTCCCTTCGCTTAAAAAACTAATCAGTGTTGGAATATTGAAAATCATATCAGATGTGGTCGAGTCTTGCATGGTTTTGCCATTGAGTATGGTTTTGATCTTGAGGTTATTCGGGTTAGGAATTTCATCTGTTGTGACCAGGGTCGGACCGAGTGGACAAAAGGTATCAAAGGATTTTCCGCGGCACCATTGCTTGCCTCCGCCATTTTTCTGCCACCGGCGCGCACTGACATCATTGGCGCAGGTGTACCCGAGCACATAATTGAGCGCATTCTGTTGTGTGACATTTTTGGCTGGTTTGCCAATAATAACAGCCAACTCACATTCATAGTCCACCTCATCTGTTGCGACTTTGGGAATGACGATCGGATCTTCAGAATTATTCAGGGCATTGGATGCCTTGATAAACAGAACGGGGTGCTCCGGCAGCTTTGCCCCGGTTTCCTCGGCATGAGCTTTGTAGTTCAGTCCAATACAGAGGATGGTTGGGGGAATTATGGGAGACAGAATTTTTTTGATGGCCGTGGTTTCGTCTGTGATCTGGTAAGTACCAAAAATATCACCTTCAATGAGCCGTGCTGATTGTTCGTCGAGTGGTTCACCGTAGTGAGTGTTGCCGGCGTGGTCTTGAAATCTCATAATGTTCATATAGGTGTATTCCTATCGTATCAGTCATATGGTGAAGAGTTCGTTGTGGTGTGTGATGGTTGCCTAAGATTTGGAGTGAAGTGTTGTCACCTTTATGCATTGTAGCAAGCTCAAGAAGGCAAGTCTTTTGTGGTACCAGTAGAGTGGAATGGGAATAGAATGTGTGAGGATGATCTCAGAGTATTGTGTGAGGCGATGGAGAGGGCATCGATGAATTGGCAAAGAGAAGAACGGCGATCTAATCTAACAGAAACCCTTCCATAGACCGGTCAACGTGTCTATGGAAGGGCTGAATGATGCCAGCAAAGCTCTTGTCGTTGAAACGTCGGAACCTATGTATGGCTTTTTTGTAAAGCGGCAGCTTCAGGAGAGATCGTGACAGAGTCTATTGAAACCGACGTCGGAGCTTTCACTTGTCGTGTTGATTGCACATTGGTCGCAGATTCAATCAGGGGAAGCGTCGTTTGCGCTTGTATGTTCGCAGCATTGAGGGCGGCAAGTCCATCCATAGGCTGTCTCCTTTCAAGATTGACAAAAATATGATGTCTAGAGGGGTTATCGGTGATTTTCCCAGATTTCTTGATTGGAGAATATTGTTCATTGTTGAAGAGAAGCGCGGATTGGTATCCGTTCAACGGTTGGGGAAATATTTCTGATTATTATGTGTGATGTTTTAGAGAAATTGACGGCATGTTTGGCTGCGGCACCTACAGCGCAGCATGCCTTCGTGATGGGTTTCTCCGTAGTTACAGGTTAACTCTTCTCCCATCCTGATGCGACGCAAGGTGTAGAATTCTGCGCGTTCACGAAAGATCCGCATAAAGGTATTGGGTGTGCAGGAGTGATTGATGAATCGAAATCCATGTTGCTGTTTGGCCGCATCAATGGCTTTTTTATTATTGACTTCGACAATGGCAATGTGACGTTGAGTTTTCGCTCGCCGGCGAGCTTCCCGTTGACTGATCAGCTCGCCTTCAAATTCTCCGATTTTTCTTCTTGCTGGTAGCGGTTCTGCTGCAAAGAGTCCTTTTCCATCGATGGGACTTGGTTTCACCATCATTTTGGCCGGCCAACTGTATTGACGAGAAATCAGCGATTGACGTGAAGACATTTGATGGAGGGAAGGGGATGAAATGGGTTAGGTGTTTCGAATAAGGCGTATGAATAATTTTACTTGATTCCGATGACCATGGAGTCAGGTCCAATGAGGTGTTCGACGCGAGTTTCACGGAACCCGGCTTCTTGTAACCAGCCTGAACAGTCAGCGCCGGTATAGTCAAACCCTCCTGCTAACTCGATAAGCATATTGAGGCTCATGAGAAGACCGAACGCATTCTGCCGTCGCTCATCATCGATCAAGGCTTCAAAAATGATAAGGGCTCCATTTGCGGGCAGCGCGTCATACGCTTTACTTATGAGTTGTTTCTTCTCTTCCAAATTCCAGTCATGAAGGATGTGGCCCATACAGAGAACATCGGCTTGAGGCAGTGTCTCTTTGAAGAAATCGCCTGGGATGAATTGTATCCGATCACTCAAGTTAAACGAATGGACATAGTCTTGAAAGATGGGGCCAACCGGCGGGAGATCAAAACCTCTTCCTGTCAAATGTGAATGGGTTTGTGCAATGTGAACGGCGAACCCGCCTTGAGCACAGCCAATATCGATGAATGTGTTGTAGTCTGTCCACGGAAACTTCTGAGCGATGGCCTGACTGGCTCCCATACTGATGCCAGTCATGGATTGCAAAAAGGCACGGAGTGCCGCGGGATTACTATATAATGTCCCGAAAAAGTCATCACCGTTTTTGGTCTCGTTTTGCGGCAATCCTGTACGGAGTCCTTCTGTGAGCGAACCCCAGTAGCGGTACAGGCGGGCATTGGCCATTTCTAAGAATCCGCCAATATAGGTGGGTTTGGTTTTGTCAAGGAATTGATCTGTCTCAGGTGTGTTGGAGTACGTCCCGTTATTTCGATCCAGCATGCCGAGAGCTACGAGCGCATCGAAGAAGTCTCTGGCGCTGCGCTCGTGTAGCCCCAACTGTTTCCGCAGCGATTCCTCATCACGTGGTTGGCGGGCGAGCTCTGTAAAAACTCCCAGTTCAACGGCACTTAGAAGGGTTTTTGATCCCCAAAAAGCCATGCCGAGTTGCATGATATTCGCTGGTGATGGCGGTGTGGGCATGGTGCGTTCTCTTCGAGTCTTTAATCTCCACCGGCAAAGGCGTCTTCTTCGTGTTCTTCGATGACTTCTTCGGTTTCGATACCAAGTCCGGCTTGAAAGGATTGTCGAATGGCGAGTACATGCGCGTGGGATGGCGTATTGACAATGTCTTGTGTGAAGCGTTCGAGAAATTGATCCGACAGCTTGAGCCCTTGCTGAAAAAACTCTGGCAAGGGTCCCTCTGTCACCTGCTGCCAGGTAATATAGATGAGAAATTCTTGGAAATATCGAGCCTGAGGCAATTCTTCTCCAAATTTTTGCAAAGCGTTGTAGGCACGTGTGGCGTCAGGGCCTTGAATCGAAGAAAAGGTTTCTTCCATTTCAAGAATATCATCTTCAAGCTCTCCGAGTTCTCCGTGTTGTTGCGCCTGTTGAAAGGCTTGTCGTGCCGCGACGGCCGGATCAAAGTTCATGTCATCTTTTCCTTCCCTCTGCCAAACCATTTATGGGAGTGGGGTTATGCGATCAAGCTTGTGTTTATGACGACCCCACACCGGCAAGTTTGTGTAATACCGCTTCGGCTGATACGAAATTGCGATTGAGTCCAAGTGATTTCGGGTCGAGATTCATCGCGAGGCCCAGGAGTTGCGGGAGATGAAGGATTGGGAGATCAATCGATGTATCCTGTTGCTTACCGGCTTTGGTTTGCATGCCGTCAAGATTCAAATGGCACAGCGGGCAGGGAGTCACCATAATATCAGCCCCATGAGTTTTGGCATTGTTGGTATGTGTTGCCACCATGTTGAGGGAATTTTTCTCATTAATCGTCAGAATGGGAAATCCGCAACACCGGCTCTTGCCTGGAAAATCGACTACCTCAGCTCCCAAAATCTCAATGACCCGTTCTAAGGCTTGCGGACGATCAGGATGTTGGTCGAATTCGAGTGCGTCGGTTGGCCGCTGAAGGTAGCAGCCATAAAACGGAGCCGCGCGTAGGCCGGTTAATGGTGTTTTGATGGCACGCTTCAGTGCGTCCTCTCCTACATCTTCCAATAAGATCCAAATGAAATGGCGAATGTTGGTTGTCCCTCGATACTCGAGTCCTTCTTCTCCTAACACCTGATTGATTTCGGCTAAATATGATTCATCCGTCGTCATGCGGTGATTAGCCTGACTCATGACGCCTTGGCAGGTACTGCAAATCGTCATGATCGGCAGGTTCTGTTGTTCGGCAAGGGCAAATGTCCGGGCATTTAACACGTCACCTAAGCGAAGATCCTTTTCTTGCAGCACGCCGGCGCCGGTGCAGGCGGCTGTGGTCATTTCTTCAAGGTCAATGCCAATCTTCGGGTAGACCTGCATAACCGATTGGTAAAGCTCCGGACACGCGCCTTTTGAAACGCAACCGGGAAAGAAGGCATATTTCATGGTTGACTCCTAGCGCGTTTGAAGAGCCGCTTGATTTGGTCAATGCCAGGAATGGCTCGATGTAATGGGCCTGATGGTGCAATTTTTTTTCGACGAAAAGACTGAATGGCAATGGGGATCATGCCAATCAACCGTCCGACATTCCGAAAGCCGAACGTCCGTATCGCCAACATAGGTTCATCTAACATGCCTTTGTGTTCGATAATGTCCGTGAAGGATTCGGCATGACGAGAACCGTTTGTCGAGGGGATCTGCTTGTCGATCCCTTTCGCTCGTAGCGACATAATGCGATCCATGGGGCCAACGCCTTTGGGGCAGACTTGGATACATTCCATGCATCGAGTGCAGTCCCACATGCCGCCAGATTTGTTGAGTGTGGTCAGTCGTTGTTTGGTTGCCGCATCGCGTGGATCGGCCACAAACCGGTAGGCTTTCGCCAGAGCCGCAGGTCCAACAAATGTTGAGTCGACTTCCAACACGGTACAGTCCGATACGCAAACCCCACACATGATGCAGCTCATCACGCTGGAAAGATGGTTCATCGCTTCTGCTGGTGCGAGGTGCTCGGCTTCCGGAATGGGTTTGGCGGGTTGAAGCCATGGTTGAACCTGGCGTATTTTCTCCCAAAAGGGTGACATGTCCGTGATGAGATCTTTAATGACGGGCATGTTATTCATGGGTTCAACTTGGATGGTGTGGCTTTCTGTGGTAGCTGAAATAATTTTGGTTTTACAGGCTAATGCCGCATGTCCATTAATGCGCATGCCGCATGAACCGCAAATGGCCCCGCGACAGGAGCAGCGAAGTGCGAGAGAATCGTCGAGTGTTTCCCGGACTTTGATAAGACCGTCAAGGACACTATCGGATGCTTCGAGGTCAAGCTGGTAGTCTTGAAAAAAGGGTGATGGGGATTTTAGTTCCGGGTTAAACCGGCGTATACGTAGGGTCGTGTTCATATATTCTTTATGTTAGCAGACATAAGCCAGGTGACTATACCCCGAGGCAGCGTTCTCACTTTTTTAGCGTTCTTTAGTACACCCGGGTTTGAGGTTGCCATTGGGTGATTCGAACCGGGAGATAATCGATGGCCGGTAATCCATTGGCCGTTTGATAGAGGAGAGTATGCTTGAGCCAGTGCTCGTCATTTCGATCCAGATAGTCTGTTCGAAAGTGGGCACCACGGCTTTCTTGGCGCGTCAGCGCGCCCATGATGATCGTTTCTGCGCAGTCCAACATGAATCCGAGTTCCAGGGTATTGACGAGGCCGGTATTGAAG
>BQIY01000024.1 GCA_021604265.1 Nitrospirales bacterium | reverse complement strand
GCTTGTAATCACAAACAGATGTTTTGGGGGCGAAGCTTAAAATTGGGGACGATTCGACTCAAGGACCGTTGTTTGAAACGCGATCCTCCGACTAAAGGGATGATCAAGGAATTGGAGAAAGTGATTCATGCCGGACTTGAGGCAGGCCTGAAATCATCACGAAATCTGACATTTTCACAGGTCGTCGCCACGTCGGGCACTGCAGCCAATCTCACTGAAATCATCTATCTTCGACGAACAGGAAAACCCGTTCCGCAAATTAATTTAGCCACGGTCCAACTTGACGAAATTCGTGAAGTCGAAGCCGAACTCATTCAGGGCGATACTGACGCGCGATTGGCAATTCCGGGTCTTGACCCAAAGCGAGTCGATACGTTGTTGCCAGGTGTCATGTTTTTTCGATGTTTACTTGAATTGGCAGGGCATAAGACTTTAACGATCTGTGATAAGGCTCTTCGTGAAGGGTTAATCTATGATTTCATTGATCGGCATCGAGACGGACTGAAAGCTGAGCAAGAAATTCCGAATACCCGACGTCGGAATGTTATTGTGTTTGGACGACGTTGCCACTATGCTGAACCTCATGCCTTTCATGTCGCCAAGTTGGCGCTGCAGTTATTTGATCAGTTGAAATCACTTCACGGACTCGGTGAGCAAGAACGTGAATGGCTGGAATATGCGGCATTACTGCATGATGTCGGGTATCTCATCCGTCGTCGACAGCATCATAAACATACCTATTATCTGATTAAGCATGGCGACCTTTCAGGGTTAACGGCCGATGAGGTTGATCTTGTGGCGAACATTGCCCGTTATCATCGAAGGGCACCTCCCAAAGGCAAGCACACAGCTTTTCGCGGGTTATCAGGGAAACAGAAAAAGGTGGTCCAAGTATCAAGTGCGTTGCTGCGTGTCGCGGATGGTTTAGACCGAAGTCAGTTCTCTGTTGTTCAAGGTGTTCATGTCTCAATCGGCTCCTTTATTCAACTGGAACTTGATTGTTCTGCCGATCCAGAGTTGGAAGTTTGGGCTGCTCAGAGGCGAGCGGCGTTATTTGAAAAAGTTTTCGATCGTCCAGTACAATTCGTGCCGAATTACGTGAATACGGAGAATTGATCGTTGTTATCACTTTTTGTGAGTCACTCCCTTTATTCTTGAAAATTGCTATGACTGTTCAAACGTCTCGGTTCTCATGACAAGGAGCCACGTCGGCCATGTTTAAATTTATTCCACGTGAAGAAGCCTTTTTTGAGCTATTTCAGCAGGCCGCGCATAACATGATCGAAGGGAGTCGACTGCTTAAAGAATTAATGGAGAAATTTGAACATGCGGCAGAGCAAGTGAAACAGATTAAGGCTATTGAGCATTTGGGAGATGGTCTGACTCATGATATCGTTCGGAAACTCAATAAAACATTCATTACACCCATTGATCGTGAAGACATACATGATTTGGCCAGCGCCTTGGACGACATTCTCGATGAGGTTGATGCGGTGGCCGATCGCTTCCTTGTTTTTAAGGTCACGCAACCAACAGGAGCAGCGATCAAGTTAGCCAATATCCTGTATCAAGCCACGGTTGCGGTCGGAAATGGAATTGATCGCTTGGCCAATGGGAATATGGATATGAATGACTGTGCCATTCAAGTCAATAGCTTAGAGAATGAGGCTGATCGTGTCAGTCGAGAAGCGATTTCCAAGTTATTCGACGAGGATAAAGACCCTATTTCAGTGATCAAATGGAAAGAGATTTACGAAACATTTGAGAAAGGAACCGATTCCTGTGAAGATGTATCCAACATTCTCGAGCGTATTGCCTTAAAGTCTATTTGACGAATGTGCTCCTTCATTGATCTCACCTTGTTGCTGTTTCAGTGTACAGCCACTCAATTCATTTCTCAGCACGGTGTAATCCTCTGTCTGGTGGCGTGTGATGCCTGATTTAGGCGGCATGCTGCTTGTCGTGGTGGTGTTAGCTCTTCTGTTTGATTTTTCTAATGGATGGCATGATAGCGCGAATGCCATTGCGACCGTCGTGTCAACACGGGTCTTAAGCCCTTTAGCGGCGGTGTGTTTGGCGGGAGTGTTGAATGTTGCCGGGGCTTTTATGTCGACAGCGGTGGCCAAAATGGTCGGCAAAGGCATTGTCGAGCCAGGCGCCATTAATGAAGTTGTCGTTGCAGCAGCTCTCGGTGGGGCCATACTCTGGAATCTCTTTACGCTGTTCTTAGGCCTTCCGTCGAGTTCTTCACATGCGCTCATTGGAGGATTGCTGGGGGCGGCCTATGTGCATGGCGGCGTGACCGTATTAAAACTCGAAGGATTTATCAAAGTGTTGAAAGCCATGGTGGTTTCACCACTGTTTGGGTTTCTCATGGCCTTTTTGTTGATGGTGCTGTTGAGTTGGCTCTTTTTTCATACCAATCGTGGTGTGGCGATGAAGTTGTTTAAGCGGCTACAGCTCTTATCGGCCAGCTTTATGGCGTTTAGTCATGGAGCGAATGATGCGCAAAAAGCCATGGGGATCATTACCCTGGCCTTATTATCCTCTGGCCAGTTGGAGACGGCAGAAGTACCAACGTGGGTGATTATCTCATGTGCGTTTGCTATGGGATTGGGGACCGTCATGGGCGGGTGGAAAATTATTCGCACATTAGGGATGAATATTGCCAAACTTGAACCGGTACATGGGTTTGCCGCTGAAACTGGTGCGGCGATGGTGCTGATGACCACCGCGCAGATTGGTCTTCCCGTCAGTACAACCCATACAATTACCTCTTCTATTATGGGCGTTGGCGCCATTAATGGATTATCGGCTGTTCGTTGGGGAGTGACCGCGAAAATAGTCTATGCCTGGATATTTACCCTTCCCGGATCCGCTGGTTTAGCTGTAGGGATTTATTTCCTCTTGTCGTAATTTCCTGTCCCTTCTTTCCTCTGGATTTTTAGATTCTCCATCCGACATTTCGAGAAATGTATGCCCCCTCTAATGGGGCATTGCCCCGGTATCTTCCTCAACTCTATTCTTACGTAATCTCACCCAACCGTTTTTTCGGGCTATGGAAATTCTACGCACGATTCATCATTCTTCGTGCTTCATTGGGCGTCAAAAAAGGAGTGTTTGTATGAGTGATGTGATGACTCGCAATCTGGACTTTGGGAAAATAGAATCCTACGATGAGCAAAATCTCGAACTGTACATCAGTAAAGGGTCACACGTTCATGGCGTCATTCGTGTAAAGGGGACGGCTCGCATTGACGGGTATTTTGAAGGGGAAATTCATGCAGATCTGGCGCTGCAAATTGGAAAAGATGCGGTTATTGTTGCAGATATTCGGGCGAATACTCTTATTTCGCAAGGTCCAATTCGGGGAGAGGTTATTGCTCGGGAACAGGTCGAACTCTTAATGCCGGCGACGGTAGACGGGGCCATCTCTTCACCCAAGTTTTCATTTGAGCAAGGTGTTCAAGTTAACGCTATGATCAAAATGGGCAAAGGTTAAAGCAGACGCATTGTGAAGGGGGTCTTCGAGATGGTTACGCGTTGCTGAGCTGTCTGAGTTGTGCCGGTCGTAACCACCATTCCAGCCGTCCACATCCGATTTGTGGTTTCTCTTCAAACTGAATCGAACAGGCTCCAGCTTTTTTGAGGGAAAGCCCTGGAAGATATCTTCCTGAGATCATAAGGGCAGCCAACTGCCCAAGGTGCGGTTCGTGTCCAATGCATATGACGGTTTCCTCTTCATGAAACGTTGTGAGTATGGGAAAGATGATGGCTGGCGCGTGATGAACGACAAGTTCATCGCACAGTTGAATGGAGTCAGGCAGCTTGAAGACTGCTTGAACAATTTCAGCAGTTTCACGTGCTCTCACGTATGGGCTCGAAAGCAGATGGGTTGGTTGAATCCTCATGAGAGAGAGTCCTTCAACCGCCTTCTGCGTTTTGCTGATGCCTTCGCGAGTTAAGGGTCGAGTGCCGTCGGATTCATTCCAGTCTTCCCTCTGAACAGCAATGCCATGTCGAAGGAGAATACAGTTCATGAGCGTATCTTTCGAATGAGGGTAACCGTACCATGACCGATTCCCCAATCGGAATAGATAGATGTGTTTATCATAGAGGAAAATAGAGGAAAAGGAAGGATTTGTCTGTGGGACAGACAAATTTTAGAACGGTGATAAGAAAAGGAAAAGAATAGTTACGTAAACGGGAGGGTTGGCGATGTGATACGATGAGCTTGCTATCCGGATACCTGACAGTCTTGACGATCCTCAGCTTTGGCTGGAGACCATCGAACGGCCACCACACGGGTCAGGGCTAACGTCACAATGATACCTCCAAGAATTGCCCATTGGGCTGGGTGAGCTTCTTTAAACCACTGCGAAATCACTTCAGTGAGCATGACAACAAGAATTGTATCGACGATAAAGGTGACCTTGACTCGGCCTTCTGAAAAGTATGTCAGTGTGGTCTTCAAGACTTCGACAATAGCCAACAGCATGAGCGTATTGAGAATGACTTGACGCAGGACAACTTCTAAAGGTTGCGTAAAGAGTAATTCCAACCCAATAAAGGTCATGAGAGCCCCGCCGGCGAGGGCCGTCAAGATGGTCAGAATCAGCAAACTCAAGATGACCTTAATGCCTTGAACCCAAAATTGAGTCATGTCAATGGCGAATGATCGCCCTAATGCCGCCACGCCTGAATGAAGAAATGCCATAATAGAATTGTTCTCCTTGTGTGTAATGGTTGGATCGTGTTTAAACGTCGTCCACCGCGACAGGATGTAATAAATCGCGAACAGAAATGATGCCAATAATTCCGTCATACTCATTGGCGACTCCCAAATGTCTGACGTGTGAACGTTCCATCAAGTCAGCGGCCTCAAAAATTGGACTGTCTTCATCAATACAGATCACGGGAGAACTCATGATGCGTTTGACTGGTGTATATTCGGCGAAGCGGTGAAGCGACACTACTTTTCTGACAATGTCCGATTCGGTCACAATGCCGATAATGTCGCCGTCCCGTTCGACAAACACGCTTCCTACGCGCTGGATGCGCATCAAATTGGCCACGACTGACACGGACTTTCGGTCGTCGACGGTGATTAAATCGCGTTTCATCACTTCATGAATGTGAACCATGGTTGTCATCCTTTCCTGATTAACGTTGTGTGGTACACTTCCCTTCATGTCTTGTTTCCTCTCGTTGAGAGTACATCAGCAATGTTACCGTTCAAGCACAGGCATATGTCGATTCTGTAAAATATGGCTGGATCTTTCTCAGATTCTTTGCCCTGGTGCGTGAATGTTTTCTATAGTGGTCATATCTCAATGTGTGAGAGGTGAGGACAGAGATTTTTCAATACAGATGAGAGCATCTCTACGTCTTTGGCTACATTTCGAATAAACAAAGGAGTGTTATGAGTCGACAGTGTTGGATTATGGTCGTGTGGGTTTTGTCTGTGTCTATTGCAGGTTGCGCGACCTCTGAGTTCTTTACCGTGACGATCTATGATAGTCCTCAGCGCGTGGTCCGACTGCAAACGAAATCACTCGACGATACTGAAGGCGGGTATTCACATCCCGCGTCGGTTTCTGTTGAGCAAATGACCCGCGTGTTAACCGGTCTTTTCACAGAGGTTGGGGATACGCCATTTTCACGATCAGGTACGCGTCATCGGGCGTTTAGCGATAGCGAAATCAAGTTTTTTGCGCCATTGTTCGTCAGGGGGCTTGAACAGGCGACCCCTGAAGAAGTGGTCACATTTTTTGAAACTGCAGAAATTTCTGATCAACAGGAAGCCACAACTTCCGGCGGCGTCTTTGTCCGGGAGAATGGGTTGTATATTATTATGAGCAATCACGGAGTTAAAACGGCCATTTGGCAGGATAACGATCAATATGAATCGCCGCAGCGGTTAAGTCCATTGGAGCCCATGGCTCCAGAGCCTGGCCGCTTGGTTTTTGAACCGGCAGAATTTATGCTGCCGCTTGAGGAAAACACTTGGCTTGATACCCTCAAAGGGAAGCCCTGGCATGCGGCGGTGAAATATTTAGAGTTACCAGAAGAGTGATTCGTGTCCGGCAAGAAAAAAGACCGCCTCTCTTGATAGGAAGAGAGACGGTCTGAGACGCACGCGGAGGAGTGTGCCGCGTAAGGACATTCCGTTTTAAAATGAAACATCCCACTGCAATCGGAAGCGTTGCTCAGTCAAGTCTTTTCCGACTGGCTGGGCTAATGTTAAGTGAGAAACGTCCATCGTAATTTTGTTGCGATGTCCGGCAAAAAACCAGTTGGTGGCGATCGTGAACTCTTGAAGTTTATCATCCTTAACCGAAACGTTGGGATCGACAAACGCATAGCGGAATGCGAATTCTAATGGTTTGGGAATAATCGGAATGATATAGTGTGGAAAGTACCCGACTTGCGCATAACTTCCCATTAAATTCGTTTTGGAGTTTCCGACTCCACCTATCCCTCCACCCGAATCTTTGACTTGCTTCCAGTGATATTCATGTTGAATGGACAGTCCTGCCCACTTAAAGGCAAATTCTTCAACTAACCCCTCCACCCGAAACTGACCGTCTGCGGCGTTGCTGTCGCTGGTAAAGCCCAGCCCAAGAGAGTTATTTGTTCCTAACGACCCGCAACCGCCGGATGACCATCGAGTACATTTTCCCGTTGTGGTATACCCGGCGAATGCGAGACTTCCCGCTGGTTTTTCATGGTATTGGGTGTCACTTTGTTCCCATTTGAGATCCCTGCCCAGGAAATTCCACTGAAAGCGTCCCATATACATCATTTGATCGTCGTCATTGGCTTCGCCTCGTCCGGAGCCAGTGAACACACCGGCGTAATAGCGTGAGTCAAAGAGTGTGCCAGGAGCTAAATGTCCGTGGAGCATGACTCCGACTTGTCGATCAATAGTAAATTTTCTATTCACGATGGACCGTTCAACAAACTGTTGTTTGCCGGATGAGTCCACGCGCTCACGGTTATAGTTGATTTTCCATTGGCCGATTTGCAGCTGCATCCATTGATATTTTTCAAACATGATCCGCCAGTCAAGTAATCGAGTTGCGGAGTCATTTTGGTCATCACCTGACGATCGAGTGGGCTGCCAATCGACTTCAAAGTAGTATTTAAGCCAGGGCCGGTATCCATGCCCTCCGACTTTCATTCGTACGCGTCGAAGTTCAAAGGAGCTTTCATCATTGTCTGAAAAGTCGGTCACACTATCTTCATCGCCTCGATCAGGATAGGTGAACCGACCTTGAAATCTCCACTGAATGGCTGTTTTGAACAGGCCGTCGACCGTAGAAAACGTAAAGCCTTTCTTGTCCCATCCAGCGATGACGGAAGGGTTGTCTTTCTGCTTCTTCATCTTTTCTTCAGCGTTTTTTTCTTCGCTGGCCTGAATACGGATGTAATCTTCTTTCGAAATGGTTCCTTTCTCGCGCAGAACATCTGCCAGGGTGTCTGCTGCCGTAGCAGGCAATGGAGCCGCACCTCCAAAAGCCAGTAAGAGCATGGGCATGAGAATTTTCACTCGTTTGAGAGCCATTCAAACCTCCAAGTTTGTCATGTATGATGAAATTTTTCCTGTTTCCAATCGTGTATAAATACTGTGAGCTTGGAGATGAGAATAAACGAGATCTGTTACGTTCGTGTTACAGAGAAGTCAAAGTGCCGTAAATTGTGGAGTTGTTGAGGAAAGGGAGGTCGAAAAAAGGGGGGGGATCGAAGAAGAAAGTTAACCGCGAACGCCATTGATGTACGCGGCCGTGAGATCTTGCTGAGGGTGTGCAAAGATCTCTTGAGTCGGGCCAAATTCGAGCAATTTTCCAGCCTGCGTTTGATTCCAGAAGACTCCCACATAATCGGCTATTCGATGGGCTTGAGCGAGATTGTGCGTCACGATCATAACGGTGTACTGGCCCCGTAAGCTGAAAATCAGATCTTCCACTGTTCCGCTGGAAAGCGGGTCGAGTGCACTGCATGGTTCATCCATAAGCAAGACATCAGGAGACAGGACGAGTGCACGGGCAATACACAGCCGTTGTTGTTGTCCGCCGGAGAGGAGTAAGGCCGATGTGTTCATTCGGTCTTTCACTTCATTCCAGAGTCCCACATCCATGAGCGCCTGTTGGGTGCGTTCTTGAATGAGATGTTGTTCGATGATGCCATGTTCTTTGAGTGGAAATTCCAGGTTTTTCTGAATAGACATCGGAAATGGATTGGGCTTTTGGAAAATCATGCCAATTCGACGGCGAAGTTGAAGCACGTCAATCGCTGGAGACAAAATGTCGAGGTTTTCGATGTGCGCTTGTCCTGAAACTTTACATGCTGGGAGTAAATCAATGAGCCGGTTTAAACAGAGGAGGAAACTTGTTTTTCCACTTCCAGAGGGACCGACGATTGCGGTTAAACACCCACGGTATATGGTGAGTGAAATATGTTCAAAAGCCGGGCGATTGCCGTACGTGAGAGAAAGGTCCGTCGTTTGTATGAGGGGATCGGGATCGCAACAGGGTGCAATATTCCTATTGGATGATGAGGCGGTTTGTGATTTTGGAAACTGAGAGGGAGAGCTCATGTGCTCATGATCCTTGAGTGCATCCAACGTTTTGAAATCCAAAGAGAAAGACTATTGAGGGTCAGCACGCAAATGATTAAGACAAGAGCGGTCGAATAGGCAGCGTGGTCTCCACCGGGAACATTCATGGAGAGATCGTAAATATGAATCGACAATGCACGCCCGGAATCGAAGAGAGATTCTGGCATTCGACTGACATATCCGCTCGTAAAGATGAGTGCGGCTGTTTCGGCAATGGCTCGACCGAGTCCGAGTACTAATCCCACAACCAACGCCGGTATGGCGGCTGGCAAGAGAAGATGAAGGAGTGTGGCTCGTTTGGTCAGCCCTAATGCTGCAGCAGATACACGATACTCCTGTGGAAGTGCTCGAAAACCTTGTTCGGTGGTCCTGACTAAAATTGGGAGAACCATGCATGCTAAGGTCAAGCCTCCAGAGAGAATGGAAAACCCCAGTCCGAGTAATTGGCAAAAGAAGGCATTGCCAAACAGGCCAAACACAATCGAGGGGACGCTGGCTAACATATCGAGGCTTCGTCCAGTCAATTGAGCAAGCGGGTGAGACTCTGATGTAAATTCAGCCAGAAACATGGCTGTTCCAAGTCCGATCGGGAGTGCAGCGGCCATACACACTAAGAGAATGAGCCCAGTCGAAACAAGGATAGAATTGATTCCACCTGAACGTCCGGCATCTGCGGGAGGGTTGGTGAGAAACTCCCAAGAAAGATGACCGGTACCCTGCCAGATCAGACCTCCAATCAACCAGAGAAACACGCAGCCGATTAATCCTGCAATGGTCCAGATCATTGCTGTTGGCCACATGTTGTATGTGAATGGGACGTGTTTATCCATAGGCCTGGTTCGCTCGAGCGCGTTGAGTGCCCATGATCAACACGATCACCATGGTGAGAAGGAAAAGACCGGTTAAAAAAAGTGACGAACGATGTATGTCAGTCGCATAAGCCATTTCCAATGCAATATTGGCCGTAAGCGTGCGGATCGGATCAAACATGCTTGAGGGGTATTGCACCACGTTTCCGCAGACCATCAAGATGGCCATGGTTTCTCCAAGAGCTCGACCGGTTTGCAGCACCACGCCCGTAAGAATTCCAGGCCTCGCACTTGGAAGTATGATCTGGTGAATCATGCTCCAACGTGTACAGCCTAATGCCGTCGCACCCTGGATGTATTCTTTTGGCACTTGATGCAAGGCCGAGAGACTGACCAATGTCACGGTCGGAAATATCATGATCGTTAAGATGAGGATACCGGCTAAGAGGCTTGGCCCAGGTGGATGAAGGCTGGCAATGAGTGGGACGAGGACTACAAGTCCCCAGAGTCCATACACGACAGATGGAATGCCTGCCAGTAATTCGATGAAGGCGCGATAGCCTGATGTCATGGCTTGAGGGGCATAATATTCACAAAATAGTGCGGAACAAATACCGAGGGGAGTGGCAAGGACCACCGCGCCAATCGTGGCGAACAATGTCCCAATGAACATGGGCAGAAGGTTGTAGGCGCCTTCTGTGGGATGCCACGATGCATCCGTAAAGAAGGCGGTCACACCAATATGTTGAAGGGCAGGAAGTGATTCAATGATCAGAAAGATCAGAATGCAGACGAGCAGGATGCCCGCTATTCCTGCAACACACCTGAGAGTGTGGAAGAGGATGCGATCACCCTTGGCGGGGGACGAAGTAATGGTGCGTGACCAAGTCATGAATGTGCTCTGATGTTGCAAAATCGATAAACGTTTTTACCTGGTCAACGGGAACCGTTTTTGTGACAAGGTTTAATGGGCGTGAAAGCGGAAAACGACCAGCTTGTACTTCTTCAAGGGAGGCGGGAATTTCGCCCAATGTCAATAATTTAATGGGCACATCATGGGCGGCATCGTATTCTGCGGTGCCAATGGATACATAGGCAATGGCGTTTGGATTTCCTGCAACGGTTTTGATGCCTTGTTCGTTATCACCGATGACGACATGAGCGTTGATTTGTGAACTCGTGAGGTGAAAATGATGCAAAAAGAGTTCGAGTGTTGCCCGCCCTTCTGCCTTGTTCAGGACTATGATGGGCGCGTCGATGCCTCCGACTTCTTCCCAATTACTGACGTTGCCGGTATAAATCTTGACGATCTCGTCGGGATTAAGAGATGTCAGTGGATTGGATTGATGGACAATGATTCCAATACCGTCATGGGCTAAGAGGGTTCCATGAAGATCGTGTTCGCTGGCACTCAGTGAGCGAGATGCCATGCCGATGTCTGCTAATCCTTGACGAATATCGGCGATTCCTCGAGAAGAACCGCCCGTTTGCACATCAATGCGTGAACCGGGGTATTGGGTCTCAAACCGCTTTCCGATTTCCGCAACAAGTGGCGCAATGGTGCTTGAACCGGTAATGATCAGTTTGAAATTATCAGCAGACTTGGCAGGGGTGTCCTGACAGGCGGAAAGTGTCAGAAAGAGGAGTGCGACGGTCAGTGATTGTGGGAGAAACGATATCATCGTTATGGGTGTTTCTTGTGTTGGATCGGGAACGAGAGTTGGCAGCATCCCAGGTCAAGAGCGTTGGCTGTCGTTGACATGGCAACATCAGGGGCCAGTTGATATCGCACGGTTTTCCCGCTTCGAGTGGATTCAACCAGTCCGACTTCTCGCAAGTGAGCCAAGTGGTGGGACAGAAGGCTTTGTTCGATATCTAAAGTCTGCAGTAGTTCACTGACAAGTCTAGGTTGATCCATTAACGATTCAAGCACCGCTAAGCGAGTTGTGTCAGCAAGAGCTTTGAGTTTGTCGGCGCACGTGGGAGTGTGAATTTTCATTAGCGTGTAGTATTCGTATTAAGCAAATTGTTACATGAAAAAATATTCATATGAAAGAAGCAACGTTTGTAGATGATATGTTTGGAGAAGTCAATTAGAATAGTGGCGTGTGTATTACTCAATAAAGAAGAACCCCATGTTTTTATGTTTCCCATGTAAGCAATGATCGAATGCCTATGTCGAGAAGGTTGGTGCTTTTGGGGGTAGAGAGCATAATGTAGGAGCAGAGATGTCTTGACGGCATCTTGCGAGTAAAGGGAGGATACGCTATGTCGACTGTCGGCCAACTCATGACAAAAGATGTGAGTAGGATCTCAGAGGATGCCAGTATTCACGAAGCGGCTAATCTGATGCAGAAACAGCGGATTGGGTCACTCCTTGTTCAGAAGGGGCAAGACTATTCAGGCATTATTACGGAGACTGATATCGTTCGAGGAGTTGCCGAGCAACGTGATATGACGCAACTGACGGTGCAGGCGCTCATGTCCAGTCCCATTATTACGGTCAACAGAACACTTTCTCCTCAATATGCTCGTGATCTCATGGCAGACCGTCATATTCGCCACTTGGCCGTAACGGAAGATGATAAAATCGTGGGTGTCATTTCAGTTCGAGATCTCTTGGCCTATTTCAAAACCGTGATAAAAACCCTTGAATAGTGCGCATTCCCAATAAAAGAAAAATAGGTGGTGGCTGCTATGCTCAGAGGAGGACGTTCGGGTCAGGTGTTGGGCCATTAATGAGATAGATGGCTTTGAGTTTTCATGTGCTTTGAGTAGGAGTGCGGCCTTTATTTGCATGACCATATTTCATTGTCGTGAATATTCCGGTATGAAAATTAGAGGAATATACAAACTTGCCTTTTCTCGACCGTTACCTCTTATCATCCAGCTTCATCCACCCTCCTGCGTGATCAGACTTTAGCCGCATCTTTTATATTTTGGGGTTGAGATTTCCAGAGAATATCCCGACATAAAGAAGCATGAGATCATGCCGGTGAAGACTGAAGAACAAAACCCATCTTGTCATAATTAAACAAGACTATTCACATTCCAGGAGAAGAACGATGAGGCAACCAGAGTTGGAGTCGATTTGGGAATTAGTGAGTCGTGTGTGTAAGTCTCACCCTTGGCACGGCGTCCCTATTGGGTCTGATGCCCCACGAGTCATCACCGCCTATATTGAAATTGTGCCAAGCGATACGTTGAAGTATGAATTGGACAAACAGACGGGACATTTGAAAGTCGATCGCCCCCAACGTTTCTCGAATATTTGCCCATCTCTGTATGGCCTCATTCCTCGAACGTGCTGTGGAAAACAGGTAGGAACATTGTGTGCCAGTCGGACCGGCCGGCCAAATGTCGTGGGAGATGGCGATCCGCTTGATATATGCGTCATTGCAGAAAAAACCATTACCCATGGTGATGTGCTTCTAGAAGCCAGACCCATCGGCGGATTGCGCATGATTGACGGCGATGAAGCCGATGACAAAATCATTGCCGTGATGAAAGGAGATGTCGTGTACGAGAATTGGCACGAAATTGAACATTGTCCCCCTGCATTGATTGAACGGCTCAAACATTATTTTCTC
>BQIY01000023.1 GCA_021604265.1 Nitrospirales bacterium | reverse complement strand
GGACTTCGGCAGGTAGATGTCTGGGTGGCTGAGCAAATTGTTGTAAAGGCTTGTCGTCCCCGACCTCGCCGCACCAATGATCAGGAAGTTTGGTAACACAACCGGCTCTCACACATAATTGGGAAACGTCGGCGCCGACGCCAATGCACTTGCATGGTATTCTTTTTCAGCGTCGCTCAAGGTTCCTTGAAGCGGTGAGCCAGAGAAGTCAAACATTACCCCCTCCGCACTCGCAGCCAGTAGCATACCGTAGGTGTCACCCCACACATTAGCTGTATGGTTCTGCTCTATCCATTTGATACCCGCCTGCGAAATCATACTCTGGGTTTGCTTGGAATCGATGAGTGTTTGCAGTGAAACAGCAACTTCGTCAGGTGTGCCCGCATTGAGCACAGGTGGCGCGCCGGTTTTACACAAAGCATCATATTGTTCCGTTAGCAGACGCATGATTACAGGCGCACCGCAAGCCATTGCCTCCAAGGCAGTTCCACCGTAGTAACCAACTTTGAACTGATCCAATACACAATCCGCGCTGCGCAAGTAATCGCGGAGACGCTTCTTGCCAGCAACCGGCAGGACAATGACACGTTCACTCAAGCCCGCAGCAGAAAGATCCGAGATCACTGCTTCGACATCGCTGCCCCACCCCACCAGCAACAAACGCGCTTGCGGGTTCTTCGATGCAAATCGCTTGAATCCCTCCAGAGCAACATCTGATCCCTTCCACCGAAGATCCAGACGCGCGGTAGCAAGAACGAAAAAGCCATCTCCCGTCTTTTCTATCCATTCTTCCCTCAGTCGTCGCGGACCAGGCTTGTAGACGTCAACATCGATCAAAAGAGGCGCATACAGAACATGCTTGAATCCAAATCGCCGCGCCGCCGAAAACGTCCAGGGGTTCGTGGCAAGAATTGCTTTCGCCTTCTGGTAAGAACCACGCTGCAGGCGACCAAACATATCGTCACGTGACGCTTCAAAATACAGGTCGCCACCGGTCTGCGCAGCCAGATAGGGCTTTCCTGACAGATAGGCCAGGTAGGGAGCCTGCGAGGCAAAAAGCGCATCATACTTTTGCAAACGGTCCAGCAAGGGCTGATAGTTCAAATAGGCGTCATATAACAACACATCCAGCTGACGCATATAGGATGCCGCTTGATGAGAACTTCGCCATCGGTACGGTGGCGTCGCATGCGCTGCATTGATGAGCTTCTGCGCATTGATCTGATCTGTTTCATCCACCGCCCAATCAACATGTGGCAGATCCATACCAAGCGCTGCCAACTCATCCACATCCGAGATGCCTTCCGGCAATACGAGATCGGACAGCTCCCAACCCGGGCGGCTCATCACGTATCTATCTTGCGGGTGCAGAACTACATCAATGTCATACCCATCCTTACGCATGGGCTGTGCACGCATCATCATGTTGTTGGCAATGTTGCCCACGAAGCCATAGGAATTTGCGCGGTAGTTCTCTACTGGAAGCTTCTTGTTCAAGCGCCCAAGAAAAGCACTTTGATGTTCCATTGCTGCGCATAGGTTTTCATATGTCAGCCAGGGATGTTCCCACGGGGTGCTGTCAAAGCTATGCCATCGATCGTGGGGTGTAAGCCGGTTGGCTGAGGCCTTAGCAACAGAACGAACATTCTCATGCCCCTGCAGAACTTTGACAATTTCGCTCTCACTTACGCTTCCTATGGAAGGCAAAATGCGCTGAATCCAATGCCAGATAAATTCGTTCACTGCCGCTTTTCCACATGCCAGCCGGCCAATTCTTTACGTCAACTGAGACTCTATAGGGCAGTCATCTCCCGCCACCAGATTGACCACAACGGTGCGCTCCCCAGCACAAACAGCCAAACTTTCCACAGGCATCTGACTTGTCAGACTAAAATTCCCGGCATCAACCTTCAAACGGACTGTCCAGAATGCCTCCAACCACGACAGATAGCTATTTGCACCCAGAGCAGTCCAACCCGGCCGCCGGCCTAAGGACACTACAGCCTTATGCACCTTCAATCCATCTTCTACATTTTGAGGGTGAAAATTAAAAACCAGAACTCCTGGGTAGTTTTTTTCAATGCGCTTAGCGAATGCCTTGATCAACCCAACTTGCTGGCGCTCAGACAGGCCCTGATAAGCTTTCATGCTATCGCTGAAGGTTGAAAAAAGAGAAAACTGCTTACCCAGTGCCACCCCTTCGCCAAATACTGAAAATGGTAGATAGGAGCCGGTCGGACACGTCCCGTCCAGCCCTCGGATATTGAGATCAAGACACAGGTCGTTTTCCTGCCAAGCTTGTAGATGGCCCCAATAGCCCGCATTCAGATGTCCATGATTGCGAATGGTACGGACAGGCTTACCTTTAGCCATCTCCCGCACGCTGCACAATTGATCAGCACACGCCTGATCATAGTCGCCCGGACACTCAAGAGCATCAACATGCATACCAAACTCAACACTGTCTGGAAATGCACTGACCGTTTCAGCTGTCTGATTGGTCACTGACATCATCAAGTAGGTAATGGGGAACCCATCCAACACTTGCTGCTGCTGAGCATACTTCGCCAGCTCAGCCTGATCATCATCCCCGGTAAGTAGTACAGCACCCTTGGCTCCACCAGGAAGAGGGAGCAAACTCGGCAAGCCACATACTCCAGAGAGCCAATTCACCAATCGCTGCCCCAGTCGATCAACCCACGGCTCCGCCTCGTATCCTTCACATACATGTTCCACGTAAAGGTAAGCGGGTTGCTCATGGCCGGCACCCCACAGGTTCTTGTTTCCTGTAAATCGCGCTCTGGCAGGGTCTCCGTGGCTGTATCGAATGATTTGAGCAACAACATCCAATCCGCACACCAGACGTTGCCCTGTCGGAGATGTTTGCCAAGCAACAACAGGCCTTCCCTGCGCTGTTTGAACCAGCACATCAAGGTCAGGCCCGGGGTCAAAACTCACAAAATCTAGCAGCGGTCGAAACACTGGCTTCTTTGAACGAAGAAGTCCCACTTCCTCATACAGGATCTGTACTCCGGCCTCAGCCCGCGCACTCAACCCAGCCGCCTCAGCTGCCTCCACGGTCCTTGTAAAGAGGCTCCCCTTTGCAGACGACACATCCGCCTCGTTGTCGCAACAATGTACGCTAGCCCTGTCAACAACCCCGTTGCCAGTCTCCAGATCAAGCCCGAGATAACCAAATGATCTCAGGATATGCGCCAGCCCTATTCTCCATTGCTGCAACGTTGCATCCCTGCCAGCATCAGACACACTCAAGTCCTTTCTGGCGGATGGCTAGCAAGCACCATCTCCTCATCCGTAACATGCGTCGTCATGCCATTTCTGGACAGTACATTTTCAATACCCTTGTAGATCGGATCTCCATCTCGACGCACGTGTCCTCTAGCACCGACATATCTAATTTTGTGCAAGAGCGGTTGCAAAGCTTCTATGACCTCAAGCTCCGTACCATTGGTCTCTACAAGAACGAAGTCGACAGACGAAACACCGACAGCATCCAGTATGTTCTGAGGAGTGTCTGCTTCAACCACAACTTCCCCCCGATAACGCTCCGGATTCAGATGGTCCTCTGTACCCCACCATTCATAGGTAAGATCATCCGCCGGAATTTCAGCAACTCGCCCCTCTTTGGGCAACCCGAGAAAGAAGCGCAACTGACCAGCTGACTTGGCCGCTGCCTTTGCAACGACCGTCACATTTGTAGACCCATCTTGAGGAAACTTTGCCCGGAGCTCAGCAATATTGTCGGGTGCGGGTTCAACAGCAATCACTCGCCCTGATGGACCAACCGCCCTTGAGAAACGCGCCGTCTCCTCACCATTGCTCGCACCAATTTGCAAAACAGTGTCGCCCTTTGCTACCGGGTAGCGATAGAAGAACGTAAGAATGTAATCAAAGAAGATATCGCGGTACTCCGCCACATACGCAAAGCGGTGCCATCGAGCCCATGGAATATCAAACACGCGATGCTTGAACACCCTACGCAAGAAGCCTTGCGATGGAAGTTTCCCGTTCAGATACGCCAGGGTCTGCCAGCGACGCGGCCAGGAGGCAACAAATCGCTGTACTTTCTTGGACTGCAAAACTGTTGCATCCAGCTCAGGTTGGGGCAGTTTACTCAACGTCGTTTTCCTCTTGCAGCCGGGCAAGATGCGCCTGCATCACCGGAACATATTTTTCGGGATTTCGGAAATGGCTGCCCTGAATGATTGTCCAAGGCTTGGCACCAAACTTACTCTTGAACCGACTGACTGTCTCAATCGGCCAACCTCTGGGGACGGTTGGAAAAATCGGGCCTAGACGATAGTGGGTGTACCCCATTGCGCGGCCATGCTTCAGGACACCCCACTGCAAAGCATCATTCACAAAAAACTTTAGATAGTCCGGGTCCGACGCACCAGCAAAATAGTAGAGCTTACCCTTGAAATGGAGCAAGATTGCAGCTGCTACATCCACATCGTCCTTAGTTGCCATCAGTGCCGTTAGGTGTAGTGGCGCAAAATTGCCGAACAGAGCATCAAAGGCGTCTCGAGGCTGAATACTCTCGCCGGTCCGTCGGGCAGAACGTTCCGCTAAGGCATAGTATCGGTCAACCAACTCAACGTCGGATGTAACATCCACGACAGCTACCCCAGCTTTGGCAGCCGACCTGACATTGCGCCTGCACACCTGCTTAAGGTCAGCGAACATTTGATCTTCATCACGCCTCAGGTCAACGATTTGATCAACCACAGTGGTCGTGAAGCCAGGGGCAGGCAGCACGCCCATTGGTCCAAAAGCAATACCTAGATGAAAACCATGCTCGTGGACAAAATCCGGCACTTCACGACGAGTACTTCCCAGACTTTCATCCGAAAGATTTTGAAGACCCAAATGTATGCGGTCCGCATTCTCTTCCTCTGCAATACGCTGAATTTCACGCATCACCGATGTCGACGCAGCCTCCGCATCCTCCTGTGACAAACCGCCGATCAAAGCTGCGCCTGTATGACGATGCAACGCGTTGTGCACCAGCCTTTCGACAAATGAGCCAAGTCCAAGTTCTGATACAAACAACGGAACTATGCAGATGGGCACGCCTTTGGATACAACCGCAAACGACACATCACGTGCGCCCGTAATACGCGCCTCGTGCTCAATCCAGCTTCCCAAATGAAACAGCCAGCCCTGTGACGAGATCTCAGCAACCTCATCCCAATCCGCGTCAGCTAGAAGGGAACGCGAAACAATTTTCATCGGTCCGACTTCGTCATAACCACGTTGTAGCGATAGCCCATATACGGGTTGAGGGCATGAACATCATTTATCGCGATATGACATTCGTGGGATTGAGCAAATTTCTCAAAATCACTCTTAAGGAAAGTGAAATTTGTAATTGAGCCCACCTCTACAGCCGGGGGCGCTGGCAATCTTCTCAACCGGCGGACAACACGCCTTACCAATCCAGCGAGCCAGGAATTTGAAGTCAACTCAGGCGAGATTGGTTGTGGTCCGTACTTTTCCTCGAGCTGAGCAGATACATCATAAACGTGTTGTTGAAATGTATCTGCTTGATCTGCATCGGTAATGGAGCCAGCCATTATGCGCCCACCGGGCCTTACAACACGCAGCAACTCTTCCAGCAAAGGTATAGCCTGCTCAAAACTGGGGAAGTTCGACAACACATCATAGGCAAATGCGGCATCGAACTGATCCGCCGCGAAGGGAAGCTTGCCAGCATCAGCCTGCTGAAACTCGGCGTTGGGAAGCTCCATCCGCCGAGCAACTTCAAGAGGTGAGGCGGCAAGGTCAACCCCATTGTAGGAGCGTACCTTTGGCGCAAGGCCGCATGTAATGTATCCAGACGCACAACCGACCTCCAAAACAGTGGACTGCCCATCGAGTTGCAGCTGCGCTAGCAGGCTTTCGATAAGGTCTGCATGAAAATCTTCACGCCCAGCAAGGCGTGGATCCTTGGCACTTACCAAGACGTGGTCCAACAATGTCGGCTTGCCATCCACCGCAACTGCTCGATCAAAGAAGAAACGCTCCAGATGCAACTTCCAGGTTTTATCTTGTTCGTTCTGCGACGTACTCACGCCCACCCCCGCTTGTTTGCCACTACGCACAGCCCTTTGGTCCTAGCCTTCGATGTGCGCCAATGGGCACTATCACCGCAAAAATTCACTCAGTTACCTTGGATATGATCTGATCTTTATCTCTAGCTGCAATTCCCGCATCTTCTGCTGGAGAGTACTCCATCGAAGCTTGAAAATTGGGCTCGTAAACATAGCTCAGAGGAAAATCAACTTTCCGGCGAACCGAGAAAACCGCAACTTTCTCAAGATAATGCAGGAACGCTTCCTTACCCTTGGGCATCATATGCCGACAGATGGAAGCGCTTACAAAGTAACGCCCTGATCCAAATGCGGTTTCGGGAATAGAATACACCACACGCCCGCGGCCATTCAGCGGCGCGCCATCATTGATGAAGAAATCGTGCTGGTAACCCTCTACACCTGTGTGCGCCTGCAACCGGTCGCTATCAATGCGGATCGAGCAATAGTTTTTTTCAAACTCTGATTTTCCCTCAAACTCGATTGCAATACGCAGTTCCTCACCATTGATGATACCCGTGGTGGGCTGTCCATCCGCATTAAGAACTTCCACCTTGGTAATCTTTATATCTTCACCAGCAAGCTCGTATTTTCCTGACTCAACAACCTGAGATTCAACACGCAAACGTTCTTCGTTGCTCAGTTCGTTGATTTCCTTCTGCTGCCGCCAGATATCAGCGATGTATCCCTTACAAACAGGTTCCGCATCACCGATAGCGCGCACTTCACCATTGTCTATCCAGATGGCACGATCACAAAGCTCCATGACCACACCTTCCGAATGACTGACGAACAGCACGGTAGACCCGCTTTCGCAAATCTCACGCATGCGTCCAAGACACTTGGAAACAAAGTAAGCATCACCTGCGGCCAAAGCTTCATCGACAATGAAAATATCCGGCTCGACGCTCACTGCGGTAGCAAACGTCAACCGTGCCTGCATGCCACTGGAATAGGTGCCAAATGGCTGATCAATAACGCTGTGCAACTCGGAAAAGTCGATGATCCAGTCCGTTTTCGCAAGCGCCTCCGCTCGACTTAACCCCAGACACATGCCGCCCAGAATGATGTTCTCTCGACCAGAGTACTCTGGATTAAAACCTGTTCCCAATTCCAGAATGGCGGACAGATCACCGTTTACTTCAACAGTGCCCGAAGATTTTTCCAGCGTACCAGCAAGGATCTTCAACAAGGTACTTTTGCCAGCACCGTTACGTCCGATGACGCCAATAACCTCGCCACGCCCAACCTCAAAGGAAACATCATTGAGCGCTTGATGAACGGCATGCCTTGGCCGGCCGGTTATCAGCTCTTTGAGCATGTCTGCAGGCTTGCTGTAGATCTTGTAAGCCTTACTTAGCCCCTCTACACGGACAGCAACATCATTCATCTGCCAGCCTCGTCCTCTTAGAGATTATCACCATAATAGGGCTTCAATGAGCGGAATACCCGAGCACCCAATGTGTATGTAACTAAGCCACCCACAATTGAGAATGCCCATGCCCACGGGTGATCAAAGCGGCCAAAATACAAGGCATCCTGAAAACACCAAATCAGATAGCTAAACGGATTTGCGTAAAGAATAGGCTCAAAGATTGCCGGAATCCATGTCGGCAGATAAATCACCGGAGCCAGAAACACACCTGCGACTGCAAAAACCTGCACAACCTCTTTGATGTCACGAACAAACACCGTAAGCGCCGCAAGAAAGTAGCCAATCCCCAATGCCCACAGAAGATAGATACCCATCAGCAGGGGAAACGTGAGGTGTGTCCAGTGAAACCGGCCCTGCCCCAGCCATGTATAGGCAAAAAAGCACAGCAACATGACTGATAGCGGTAGCAGCGTCGAGATCACCACTTTTGCGGGTAGTACCTCAATAGGAAACACCACCTGCTTGATAAGACTGGAATTTGACGTAAGGCTGGTCGCACTCTTTGACAGCATCTGAACAATCGTCAGCCACGGAGCCAATCCAGCGATGATGTAACTTGTGTAGTCTAGCGGCATCTCGCGCGTGCCGCCCACACGCGCCTCAAACACAAACCCAAAGACAAACACATACACCAGCATCAGGAATACCGGGTGGATGATACTCCAAAGCCCACCCATAACCTGACCGGCATGCTGGTCGATAATTTCGCGGCGCACCTGGTCAACCAGCAAAGCTCTGTGCCGCATGAGCGTAGTGGCAACATGGGCACCGGCTGTCCACAGCCGGGCCGGATTGAGCAGGCTAACAAAGATAGACACAGATCAGCACCATCAAACTGTCAAAGATATGCCTGGCAAAACTGCTCGACGTTTAGCAGAGACCAGATCAGCAAACGCCGATTATTCTTGCCGTCAAGGTGCTCACGCACCAAGGATTGCGTAAAATCCCGATCCAGGAACTGCCAAAGCCGGGCATTATTGTCTTCAAGCGTACGGCGCACATAGTCAATGCTCTCACCACGGAACCAGCTTGCATCAGGTGCCGAAAACCCCTGCTTCTCGCGGTCAGCCACTTCTTGAGGAATGAACTTTGCCATTGCCTTACGTAGAAGCAGCTTCCCATCCTTGGTTTTCTGAAAATAGCGCGCGGTCTTGTCGCCCGGCTCGTTTTCATTGATTTGCACAACATCCTGAAGATTACCCAGCTTGAAGCGCGTTGGCAGGCGCATGGCAAAATCCACCAGGTCGTTGTCAAGAAACGGCACCCGTGTCTCAAGCGAATGAGACATAGAGAGCTTGTCTTCAACAACCAAAAGTCCGTGTAGAAACGTTTTCGCCTCAAGGTATAGCGAGTGATTCACGTAATCTTCGGGACGGGTAAGCTTGTCCGCATGCGTCCCAAAAGTATTTCGGAAAATATCACGCGTCCAAACATGTTCCACATCGGGCAGAATAGGAGAAAACACCTGCCTGATATCGCGGTTTGGTATCAACCTCTGCCAGTACTTGTAATACTTGTCGATGTAGTGCTCGAAATCATCGTTCACTACCGCACGATAATATCTCCAAGGATAACCACCGAAGATTTCATCACCACCGGTACCCGAAAGCACAACCTTGTTGAACTTGCTGGCCAGGTGGGAGGCATAAAAGTTTGGATAGCTTTGTCCAACGCGTGGTTCTTCCAGATGCCACGCTAATTTCGGCATGCAGCGTTCCATGTCTCCGGCTTTGAGCACCATCTCATAGTGCTCCGTGCCACACACATAAGACATACGCTCAGCCGCAGCACGTTCATCAAAATTGATTTCCATGCCGGATGCCGAGCTCAGATCAAACCCACAGGTGAAGGTTCGCATACCCGCTATTTTCTTTGACGCGATTGCGGTTACCGAACCAGAATCCATACCGCCGGATAGATAGGCTGACACGTCAACGTCGGAGATCAACTGCCGCTCAACAGCCTGGCTCAACAGATGATGCAATTCATCCAGATAATCTTCCTCCGACCGCACGACCTCAGGTTCCTCAAAGCAGAAATCCCAATACTGTTCGAACTTCACAGAGACAGGGCCGCCACCACCACACTTCAGTTCCGCCAGTGTCCCTGCCGGCAGAATTGAAACATTCTTTAAAAGCGTCTTGTCAGTAAACAGGTTCTGGAACGTGAAGTACTCCAGCAGCGCCTCACCATCCATCTGCGCCTTGAACTGAGGATGGCCAAGAAATGCCTTTTGCTCAGATGCGAACAAAATGCCACTGGGAATGCGTGCATAGTAAAGCGGTTTGATGCCGTAGCGATCTCGCCCCAGGAGCATGGTCTGCTCACGACGATCCCACAAAGCAAAGGCAAACATGCCATTCAGCCGGTCAACAGCTTCGCGCCCCCACTGAATCAGTGCATGCAGAAGAACCTCAGAATCGCATTGAGATTTGAATACATGCCCCAATTCCTCAAGAACACTGCGCACTTCGAGGAAATTGTATATCTCACCGTTGTAGACCAGCACATAGCGACCATCATCACTATGCATCGGCTGCTGACCTGCATCGGACAAATCAATGATCGACAATCGCCGATGGCCAAGGCCAACGGGCCCCTCAGCCCATTGCCCCTCTCCATCAGGTCCGCGATGCCGGATGAGATCCGTCATCTCTTTCAGGATCGGCTGCAAGACGGGCTTACCGTCAGAATGAAGAACGCCTACAAGGCCACACATATTTTCTGAAATCCAATCCCGCGGACTGCCCGGACAATCCCGGAATTCATGCGTGCAAGAAACTAGTCACGCAGCTTTGCACGACGAGCTTCCACACCGGCTTTGTGACTGGCGCGCCATTTGATAAGTTCCTGAAGTCCCTGTTCCAGATTCACTTCAGCATCAAAGCCAATTTCATCACGCGCACGATCCGGAGATCCAATACGATTACGTACCAACGTTGCCTGACTACGTTCCTTGTACTGAATCGGCTGATTGGACCCAGTGAGAGCTACAAGCTTTTCAGCAAGCTCCTTAAGGGACGTACGCTTGCCAGTGCCAACATTGTAATAGCGACCAACGGCGTCAGCTCGCATTGCACACACATTCGCAAGCGCACAATCCAGCACCGACACAAAGTCAAAAGCTTCAGAGCCATCACCCATGATCGTCGGGCCTTCGCCATTATCGATTGCATCCAGCATTTTCATGATAACTGCAATGTACGCACCCTGATAATCTTGGCGCGGACCGTAGACATTCATATAGCGCAGCCCGACAACAGGTAGATCATAACGGTGATGAAATGCAGTCGCCATTGCCTCACCAGCAATCTTGGTAGCACCATAGAAATTCTTGTTGTTGAACGGATGGTCTTCAGTCATGGGTTCTTCAACGGCATCACCATAAACAGACGCTGACGATGAATAGACGAGACGCTGTACATTATTGTCACGGCATGCCTCAAGCACGTTAAACGTGCCCTGAATGTTCACATCAAAAGCCGCACGTGGAAATTCATGACATTGCAGCAGCCACAGCGCGGCGAAGTGGAATACACCGTCAGCGCCCTTGATGGCTGAATTGAGGACTTCCGTCTGGCAGATGTCACCACCGGCATCGTAAATGCTCACACGCGGATCATTGATGACATTTTCGAGGTTCTCGGTCGTGCCGCGCGCAAAGTTGTCGTAAATTACGATCTCGGCAACATCCTGCTGTGCCAGCAGGTCAACTGTGTGCGATCCGATAAGCCCAGCACCACCAATAACAACAAATTTCTTGCCTTGGATTTCCACATCTGCCCCCAGTTAGTGCCACATTTGGGCACGTACGTAATAATTCCACGCCCAATATTCAAAGAGCGAGCGTTTGCCTAGTCTAGTTACCCAAACTCCAGCAGGAAGACTTTTGCTGATACTGGGCTGTTTCTGCAAGCGGCCTGCTTTTTCCACCCCACATTGCGCCGGGTGTTTTGCAGGACAATACCCACTCCGTCAACCGGCCAAGTCACCGCAGCAGCAACGAAATCAAGATTGCTGCTCAGGCCACTAGAAACGCCAAGAAACGCTCTTATTCAATTGCTTTGAGATATCCAGGTTAATCTGCTCAAAGCCACCAGATGATGGCACCGAGAATGAGTGCCATCAGCACGTACTTCTGGGCGTAGTAGAGCTTGCGGTTATAGGCCTTGAGGCGCTTGCCGAGCAGGCGCACTTGGTAGATGTAGGCAAAAGCCTTGTTCAGCACACCAATCTTTTCACCGTCCTCATTGGACGTCTTGGCGGCACTGACAAGGTACCTGCGGAAGAAGCGGTTTACCGCGCGCGCGAAGCGGTTACTCATCGGGCGCTCAACATCTGCAAAGAAGATGATGCGATCTTCATCGCTCTCATTTGTGGCCCAGTGGATGTAGGTTTCATCAAACACGACATCCTCCCCATCCCGCCAGCTGTAAGGCTGATCGTCCACATAGATGCGACACGCATCACTGTTGGGGGTCACAAGGCCAAGATGGTAACGCAGGGAACCTGCATATGGGTCGCGGTGAGCCACCAGGCGGCCACCAGGCGGCAGCATGGTAAACATGGCTGCATGAATGGTCGGCGCGTTTTTCAGTATCTCAACGGTCTTGGGACACTTTTCCTCAGCAGACGGATGAAACTCGTCTGAGTACCACTTGAGATAAAACCGCTTCCATCCACGACGATAAAATGAGTTGAACCCAAGATCATTGTAGCCATCCGCTGCCTTGATGGCGCCGCCGCCATCAAGCGCCAACGCCTCCTCACGGATCACTTCCCAATTGTCACGGATCGCCTCAAGCTCCGGGAAATGGTCAACATCCAGATAGGGCTTATTGGGCACAGATGAAAACGCGTACATGAACACATTGATCGGCGCCATCAGGGTCGAATGATCCGTCAACTGCCGGGTAAACTTGTGCCGCACCGTGCCACGAAAATGCACGAAAATCGCCGACGCCAAAAAGGCATACAGAACGAGGAATTTGGCAGAGAGGGCTTCAGCAATCATCGTAGGTCGTCACTTCAATGTGGTAGGTGGTCACGAGCCGGCGGTTACTGTGGGTCCGGCAGTGCTGAGAATGTACGCTCGGCACATTCACACCGCCCAATTAGCAAATTGTGAGCGCGCCGTCACCAATACACGACATTGATGAGGTCCGTCGCACTCCCTGTCACAATCGACGGTTAACGCATTGGCTGCATTGATTTTTTGCAGGCGTTGCCCTCTTTTTTGCTATAGAGAGCGCCACAGCGGGCATTTGGCCCGATATCAGCCTGGGTGGTGAGCTCAGGAGATGACGCAGCAACCGCCAGATGAGGTCCCGCGCGATGAAGTTCTTTGTAGACACAGCCGACATCGACATGATCCGCGACCTTGCCGGCAAGGGCATGGTGGACGGGGTAACGACCAACCCCTCAATCATCGCCAAATCCGGCCGGGACTTCTTTGATGTCATCAAGGAAATCTGCGCCATTGTAGATGGACCGGTGAGTGCGGAAGTCACAGCAACGGATGCCCAGGGCATGATTGCC
>BQIY01000022.1 GCA_021604265.1 Nitrospirales bacterium | reverse complement strand
CTCTCAAGGAAAAAGCTCTCATTCCGGATCGGATAGTGTGGGTTCACAGTTAGCGAGTGGAGCGTTGTCAATTCTGTATACTCCAATCAAGCTGGTTTATGCGGGCCTTGGAGGAGTTTTCGGCGGCTTGGCCTATGTGCTCACTGGCGGAGATGAAGGCACCGCACAGACGATCTGGACCGCGAGCGTCGATGGTGATTATTTTCTTACGCCGTCGCACTTGCGAGGGGACACGTCCGTTGAATTTATGGGTGCGTCACAACAAAAACCCGTGGTGAATGTTCCAGAGTCCGAGAACCCTTATGTGGCGCATTCCTCAGACTTTAAAAAATGAGTGACGACGTTTTATGAGAATTTTCTTTCGATGATGTGATGTAAGGTAAGGCGTCGTTTAAGTCTGAGCGGACGTTTCGCTCATTTCAACGTGGTTCGTCTGGCAAAAAATGACTGATACGGTTTGGTCCCAGCCCCTTCAGAATCCATGAGGATTCCTATCCATCGTGTCGTTTCACTTCCTTCCAAGGCAATCTTCACAATCATCGTCATAGGGACGGAAAGCAGCATTCCAACAGGTCCCCAGACCCAGCCCCAAAACACCAGGGAAAGAAAGACGACTAATGTCGACAATCCTAACTTTCGTCCCATGAGTTTTGGTTCGATGACATTGCCAAATATAATATTAATGACGACATAGCCGAACGCGACGAGGAGGGCTCGCCCAATGCCAAACTGAATATACCCTAAAAGTATAGCAGGAGCAGCGGCAATAATTGAGCCGAGGTTCGGGATATAATTGAGGAGAAATGCTAACAGGCCCCAGACCAAAGGAAAGTCAATTCCTAAGATGGCAACCCAGAGCGTCACCGTAACTCCGGTGCCGAAACTCAAGATTGTTTTCATACCTAAATAACTATTAATCGCGGTTGTTAATTTGCTGAATTGGAGAAACGCGCCGGTGGGATCACCAAACGCCGCCTGGACTTTATACCGAAAACTCGATGCTTCAAGTAAAATGAAAATCACAGTCAATAAAATGAGAAACGTATTAGTCAGAATGGCTCCGAGCCCGGAAAGCATTTTGGCGACTAATCGCATTGAAGCCCCAGGATCAATATACTGAAGGATCGTGTCTTCAGATAATTGCACGCCCATTGATTGCAGCCACTGGATTAAGGGTGTGATTTCTTGCATGAGACGGGTTTGATACCGAGGTAAGGCTTTGGAAAAGTCCTGAAGCGAAGTCCCAATAAGAGCACCAAATGCGAGCCCTAACCCGAGAGCTGCCAGGACGACTAAAAAGACGGCGAGAGGGCCGGGAACACGTTTGCGTTGTAACCAGAACACCGGAGATGCACTAATAATGGCAAGCAGGGCAGAGACGAGCAGCGGGACTAAGATCGACTCAGCGGCCCGCATGCCGGCGACGACAATCACAAATCCCGCAGCTGTCAGTAAAACATACCAGGCTTGTGGTTGAGCCGACTGGTCATTCATGTTTGTGTTTTCCAGATTGTTCTTTCAGGCAAGAATCGTTCACAATCTTACATCACTCTCGTTTTTAATCTTTCAAAGATTATAGCGAATCGAAATAAGTTCCACCTGAGGCATATCAACTAACTCCGCGCGATGATTCACTTCAAGCGTGCGGAAGTTATAGCCGTACATTTGAATATTCGCTTGTACGATGTGTGTGGCTGCGTTGTGAGCGTATAGTCAATTCGGCTGAACGTTCTGCGGTTTCGCTATAATTGAAACGGCTATAAATAGCAAGGTCCAGACATGATTGAGAACAGACGAGGAAGAGCTTTAAGTCGTACGGGTGTAGCGATCTTCTTCGTGTATGTCTCAAGTATGCTTTTCCTCGGATGCAGTTCGGATGTTCCCTCAGTGCCGTCATCTCACGGATCTCCCCCAATCCCATCGTTGTCTCCGGAGAGGTCTTGGATCATTGCGCCACCGCTCAAAGGTGAGGAGTATGGGGACTGGTATTTTCTTCGAGCACGCGTTTCCTCCCATACTATCCTCTTTTACCAGCTATGTCTTCGTGATCGACGGTCTGGAGATGATGGGTGGGCATTTTATGAGAAAACCGTTGACGAGACTCATCGTGAATACCCTACCGTGGTGCTCAATCGGAAAATTAATCAGAAAGCGGTGATGAAAGAATTAATTGGAATAATGCTGACGAGAGAAGATCTTGAGAAGGCAGAACGACAGGAGCTTATTCTTCATGTGAAAGGGGAATTTGATACCATGAGGATTCGAATTCAATCCGCCTATGCTAGGGGGTTTCTTGCACTGGTTGATGAGTACGTCGATGAATCGTCCTAATTGATGACTCTGCGGTCCCCGCCAGGTTATCGCTTAATTTCCATGGCCCGCTGCTGGAGATACCCATTTCTTACCGCACCGTACAGATCGAGTGTTCCTTCCTCAACTCCTTGAAATTTTTCTAAATTCAGGGATCGAAGGTTGATCGTTTCCCCGACTTTCATTCCAGATTGAATAAAGGTAATCGTGTCATCATGTTGGACGAGACGCGGGGCGTCAGCGACTTCAATAATAGGGAGAACCAGCCAATTGAAGGGATCAATAAACGTATCCCCGACAAAGCCGAACGCATCGCGTGCGGTAAAGGATCCGAGAAATGGTAAGACAAGATAAGGGCCCGGTGGCGTGCCATAGGTCCCTAACGTTTGTCCCATATCTTCGAGTGGAGTGTTCATATCAAACATAACGCCTGCCGGGTCGAAGAGCCCGCCAACACCCAATGTCGAATTTACCAAAAATCTTCCTAATTCGATTCCAGCACCTTCGAATTTACCTTGAAAGACATTGTTCAAAAAACGCGGTGCTGACCGGAGGTTTTGAAACACGTTGGAAATACTGCGTTGGATTTCCGTGGGCATAATGAAGTTATACCCTTCGGCCACAGGCTTTAAGACGTATTTATCGAATTGATAATTAAATTCAAACGCCAGGACATTATAGGATTCCCACGGATCGTACTCCTCAATCTTTTCAGACTCCGGTTCTTCAAATGGGTCGAATCCAAATTCGTGAAACACGTCCTCTGTGTCGGATGTGAGCGGTTCAACAGTTGAGGCTGATTGATCGGCCGAGATGGTCGGCAGAGAGTCGGGAGCGGAGGGCATTCGCTGTTTCGTGTCTCCCGCACATCCACTGGCCCCGAACGTCATCATACCAATGAATAAGGCGAAGCCAATTTTGTTGACTGTTGACGCGTACAAATATTCCAAGAGGTGTGTCTTCATGAGAGTGTTGCTTTCTTCATGATGAATAATGGGGGTTCAACATCTGGAGCCTTCTTATCGGCAAATGTCGTACGCAACCGAAGAGGACTGTATCAAAAAAACCTTATGAATCCAATCCTTACCCGCCATCCTTCCCAACATTTGTCGGAATCCATGCGCATGGTGTTGTTCACTATTTCTTTGTCGTCTTTTGAGTAGAGTATCTGAAGGGTTTTTAGGGTTTATAGTCAAGCTCAATGTGTCCCTATTGAGGGTGAGGTCACGGTGATTCAACAAGGAAATGGACTGATGGATTCTCCAATCTTTTTTGGATATGCCGGATTCCTATGAATGATGAGACCCTATGTTACGGACAGGTGTTCAAGTGAACCCGGTCTCATTTGCAGGGCAAACCTTGAGCGTGCTTGAGTCGGTTAGAGACCTCCTGTCAGTTTCAAATCACAAATTGGCGAATAGCGTCTCCAGAGGTTTTGTCAGAAAAGTTTCCATTCGAACCGGGGAACCAGTGCACCATTACGGTTGATTTTGTTGAATTGGATTGATTTAAGATCGGCTGTTAACGAATGAAAAAACGGTCGTTAATTTCTTCGACGGACTAATGGAAAAGGTTCATCTATTAATGGAATCTAGCTGGAAGCAAGTGACAGAAACGAATGGAAAAAGAAAAAAGTGCAGAATGGCATTACGTTTGCTGACTTTTGCCGTGTCACTCAATGCAAGGTCAGAGAAGTGAATATTACTCCCGCCGCATGGATTGTCTCCACATGTGGGAGAAAGGACGTGAGCCATGGCAAGAGATTCAAACGTACAGCAGTATTCTGAAGCTGGAGAACAGGGTCGCACCCGACTCGATCTGACTCCCGGAGCGTCAAGTCATTGGGATGGTCACATTCCATTATATTTAAAAGAAATTGGGAAAGTGGCTTTATTATCGCGGGATGAAGAAGTCGTGCTTGGGCAAAAAATTAAAGAACGCCGCCGCGCTGTCTCGATACGCCTATTTTCGCTTCCCCTGTCCATGGCCTATTTTCAGGTTCTTCTTGAACAATTACGAGAGGAAGAACGGACACTTGGAGATATTGTCCAGCTTCCTGGATCACCGGTTGGTGAGGATGGGGAAGACGAAGTCTGCTCACAACAAGAGCGAGAAAAATTCTCTACTGACGTTGTTCAATGCTTGGAAGATATTGTTCTTCTCACGCAATCGTTTTTTGCGTATCATACGTCGATGAAACGCAAAGATTCTCTTAAACAGAATGAATTCTCGAAAGCCGAAAGATCGCAACTCAAAGATCTTGAAGAACAGATTGTTGACAAAGTTCTGTCGATAAACTGGGCCCCGGCCATCCAAAAACATATTGAAGATCGTGTGAGAGCCGTTGCACACGAACTGACGGTATCGTCAACGATGCCTCCGCCTCGTTCCAACACTCAACATATCCGTACTCACGGCAGCCGTTCTCGTCTGGGCGGTGGGATAAATAAGAAAGCGATGACGGAAAAAGAGTCGTTAAGAATTCACTATCTCGAAGATGAAGTGTTGTACATGTCGAGTGTTGATTTCTTGAAGGCTGTTCAAACGCTCGATAAGAGAAAAGTTCAATTAGAACATGCAAAGACCGCCTTATATGAGGCCAATCTTCGATTGGTTGTCAGTGTGGCGAAGCGCTATGTGAATCGAGGGCTCGATTTATTAGATCTTATTCAAGAAGGCAATATCGGACTGATGAGAGGTGTGGAACGCTTTGATCATGAGCGAGGCTATAAATTTAGCACCTATGCAACCTGGTGGATACGTCAAGCCATTACGCGAGCCTTAGCTGATCAGTCGCGAACCGTTCGAATTCCTGTACATGTCTGTGATGCGCTCAATAAAGTGAGGCGTATTAATGAAAGTCTGACGGGCCAGTTGGGCCGGCAACCCACGATGGGTGAAATTGGTGCCTATGTTGATCTTTCCTCCGACAAAGTCTCCGCTCTGCTAGAAGCTGGAAAAGGGACATTTTCGCTAGAAACCCCGGTTGGGGAAGATGAAGGCGGTCAGCTTGATGATATCCTTGAAGATGCTGCTGCGGTGTCACCGTTATCCTCAGCCGAACGATGCGACCTCCAACGGCAGGTCTCAACCGTACTGGAAACTTTAACACCGCGAGAAGCTTATATTATTCGAAAACGCTTTGGCATCGGTGAGCAGGATGATTCAACATTAGAAGAAATTGGACAAACGTTTTCGGTCACCCGGGAGCGGATTCGTCAAATCGAAGAACGAGCACTGAATAAGTTACGGGATCCGGTTCGGAACAATCTTCTCCGCAATTTCATGGAAGGAGCACTATCGTAATATTCCTTACAGTCTCTCAACCGTTCAAATCTGTGTGGAATTCAAAAAACGAAAAATATGACGTGGTCGTACGGTGATTGGTCTGGATCACATCGAATCAATGTGGAGTTGATGGTCATCCTCGTCACTGTGAGTCGGTAGCGATTGTGTTTCTGGAAGTCCTTGTATGTGATCGATGTTGGCTGTCGCAAGGTCGGTCACTTGTACGGTTGCTCCGCGAAGGTTGGCTCGAGTCAAATTGGCGTTGCCGAAATCAGTCTTGTTTAATTCCGTCCAAGAAAGATCGGCACTTGAGAGATCGGCACCATACAGGTACGCGTGGCGTAAATTTGCTCCGCGAAGATTGGCATATTGGAGATTACTTCCGCGAAGGTCAGTATCTTGAAGATCTGCCCAGATCAAATCTGCTTGTTGAAGGTCCGCCCAACCTAATAAGGCACGACGGAAATGGGCCCCTCGTAAGTTGGCATTCTTGAAATTGGCTCCCCGTAAATTCGCACCCTCAAAATTCGCTCCCCGCAAATCTGCCCCTTGAAAATTTTTCTCTTGCAAGTCGGCATGATTAAAGTCTGCTCCGGGTAAATTGGCGCGTGCGAACGTTGTTTGTTGAGACGGAGGGTTTTGAGCATTGGTTGATGCTTCAGATAGTATTTCATGCTTCAGATGGTGATGAAGAGGATCTGAAGCGGGTTTCACATCTTTCCATTGATCGTGTACCTGAAGTAATTGCTGGCGTTCGTGACGGTAATGCGCCCGGATTGGGGTTGGACGAGATCGTGGAGCGTCATTCATGTCATGGCTAGCGCGTCTACTCATATTGCAGATGGGAAGAACGATGTTATTGCTGATATCAGGATAACAACCTGTGCTATCAAGAATTGATCCTTGAAAGTTGGTTTGATCGGTAGGATTCTTCTCTTGGTATACCAAGTATTGATCCTTAGGTCTAGTCTAAATTTTATGTGATGAGTTCCGTGAAGGGAGAAATAACATTGCGCTTTTCGGCATAGAGAAAGGAATAGGGAAAGTTTCGTAACCGGGACATCTTACGGCCTCTTCGTCTTGGCTGTAGAAGAAGCAGGATTTTCTAGACTTTGGATTTAAGATGGACTTGGACAAGTTCAGATTTTTTCTGGGCATGGACAAAGATAGCCATTCGTCGCGGGCTGAGGTGTTCCAAGACTTTGGGGGGAAGATCCTTGGGCCTGATGGTTTTAGTGATGAAGAGAGCTGGTTCTTCGGCAAGATCGACCAGCACGGCTTCGTGTTTTGGAGTGTCCGCCACATAGAGTAACAGTAACGGTTTGGTGGGGGCTTTCATGTTGATACTGGTGACAATGCCGTATGATCCGTCATTGAGTTCGACAATGGTTCCTGGGGGGAACAGGCTAATGCTTTGAATCATTGCAAGAATAATTTCGATTGAAAATTTACGGGTGTTTGGATCTTGGTTGGTTTTAAATAATCGCGAAAGGGCTTCGTGAGGCGTCATGCTCAAAAGAGGGTTTGCCGCATTGCACAGATCATCGAATTCATCGATGACCATAATAATTTTTGCGAGAGGTGAAATGTCTTCATCTTTCAGCCCTAACGGATAACCAGATCCATCGAGGCGCTCATGGTGCTGAAACACCGCTTCAATACTTTCTTCAGGAAAGTCAGGAAAGGTTTGAAGCAGCTCCCCGCCTTGCGCCGGATGCAAGGGCAGCGTTTGTGGGTCGACTTGTGTCATAATCCCCGAACCTTCAAACTTCACTTTGACAGGGAGAAATCGTTGCCCAATGTCATGAAAGAGAGCCGCTAGCGCCAATGCATTTAGTTGGTCTTTGGGCAGTCCCAACGTTCGGCCGGTGATCATAGACAAAATGCATACATTCAGTGCGTGATAGGAAATACCTTTTGACATTCCGTGGGAACTGACCACATCCATTAGAGTCATCGATGAGTTGAGGTCTTCTAACACGGCTCCAAGATTCGAAACCATGACCCCGGCTTGTTTAAGCCCTTTGGCTTTCCCTTCACTCACGCCTTTGAAGATATCTTTACTTTCTCCCAGAATTCGCCAATAGGCATTTTCTACTTTTTTAAATTGGTGGCGGTGTTCATGAAATTTTCGCCGTCGTTCTTCTTTTTCTTTGGTGATAGCCTTTTCGTCTTCTGGTGTTTCGATTTCGACGTCATCAAGAAGTTCATCGATTTCGTCCTGGTTGGTATCTGTCGGGAGAGAGAGGTCATCCTCTAGGGTCTCATCAACGAGTGGATCGGAGAGGTCGGGATCATAATAGGCCTTGAGGTTTTTAATTCCTCGAATCGTGACAAGTTCTTTGTGGGAATGAATCTTAAACGTGTTCTTGGTAAAAGGATGGCGCCACCACGAGCACTCCAATTTGACATACAGGCCAACACGAAGTTCATCAAAATTGGTCAGTGGAATAAAGGCCATAATGCGAAAATGTGAAAGGCGACTAAACGCTCTTAATTATGAGGGTTTCGAGTTATCTTTCTGTATCGGAAGCGGGAGAAGAATCTATAGCCACCAGAGAGCAATGTCATGAATAATGCACGTAATATGCGAGAACGAGCATAAGTGGGCAGCGTGCGTTCTCTTTGGTATAGTTTGGCCCTATGGTGAGATGGGTTCTGTTGAGGTTGGAAATACTTCAACAGATTGATTGGAGGAATGTGGTGGTCAGTACTTTTATATCTTTCACGTACAATCTCTCTCTTGTGAATCGTGCACGATCAAAAATGATGAACTTGAAAAGTTTGGTAGCCTGAAATGGACAACGGATCATTGTGGATATGGATCATACTCATCGTGGGGCTTGTGGTGTTCTTCATGTGGATGAGCCCGTTATTGAAAAAATCGGAGGATGAAAGGAATAGATGGTCGACGCTGAAAAAACGAATTCTCGGATGGTTTCAAGCTGTCGATCAAGAAGAGGTCTTGCAGTTGCGTCAACAATTAGAGAGTCAATGTACTGAACTCTCGGATCGGTTAGACCGACTGGAATTGACTTTGACGCAGCAAGGTCGGCTTGAAAATTGGGCAACGGAAGTGAATAGCCGGCTCTGCCAATTAGAGTTGTCGAAAGAATCGCACCGGAAGCAGGAGGCTCCCCGACAGAGTCACTCGAAGTCTATTCTGTGTCTTGGCGTCAGAGTCACATTGACAGATCAGATATGGCATGGCCTGGGGAAGATTAATCCACAAGACCTTTCTGATTTGCAAATTCGCCAATACATCCAAGGGCCGTTTTGTCGAAATTGTCTGCGTTCTTTAGTTGTTGGCGGCGTTGAGGATGGTGAGAAATCGGTTCGTGCTCAATGCCGGTACTGTTCTCTTGTCTGGCGAAAAGATTCCAATTCTCCTCTACCTCTTGGCCAGGTCAAACGGGAAGTCTATGACTATCTCGATACTGCGTATCGACATGGAGACCATATTGAACTGTAATTGTTCATTGCTAGGCCATAAATGGTCATGTTTGTTCTTTCTTTTCCAGATAGATTAAAGCCTTTTCCCCTTCTTGACGAGTTTCAAGGTTATTCTTCTTGTGCAACAGGTACGCGGAAGACAAGAAACTTGTGTGTCCACAGGTGGGATGGTATAAACTCAGGAAGATGCGTGCCTGTCAATCCTGTGAACAGCAAAATCCAGACGAAGCCAATTACTGCTCGCGGTGCGGATCAGCATTTGCTGAACTGCAGCCTGAAGCCGATCCCAGTATCCACACCCAAGATGAGCCTGAAGCTGAAACCGAAGCCTCTCCCACTGGTGTGAGCGAGGCTGACTTATGGCAATCGGCCATCGGTATCAGTAAGTCCATTCAATTTAATGTCAAAGATGGCTGGTCCTGGCGGCCGGCTTACCGCTATTACCAAGAGAAGTTTCGACTGTTCCAAACTCCGGAAGGCCCCCGCTTTTCATTGAGTTGGCACTGGCCGGCAGCCCTTTTAGACTCATTTTTGTGGTTTCTCTACCGCAAAATGTACATGTTTGCGTTTCTCTATGCGGTGGGTCCCGTTCTTTCGGCGCTGGCGTTTGGCGACTGGTCGGTGGGGATTGTTTGGCAGATTGGTGCAGGAGTCAGTGCCAATTATTTATATTATTGGCATATTAAAGACAACATTGAGCGGGTGAGGAAATCGCCTGAACTCGACTCCACGAAGCAGATACAGATTTTAAGGGAAGAGGGAGGGATTCAACCCTATGTCCTCTGGTTAGGGGTGGCGCTGCATTTATTTAAATTCGGATTGATCCTTGCCTTGATGAATCAAGACCTCCCTGTTGGTGAGCAACCGATGCCAACAGAACGACCGGCAGATACGAAGTTTTTTTAATCGCGTCTCATCTGTGAGATGAGGATGCTTAGGTTGCTGGGAGATGGTCTGATCGTTCGGTTTGCCAAGCAAACCAAGATTTGAACCATTGGTAGTCACTTTGATAGGCCGTATGTGTGGCTTCGAGTCGGCTCCCTTTTTCTTTGAGCATGGTATAGGTACGCGGCCAATTTTTTGTCCACCAAGACTTGAGTTCTCCAGGTGGATAGGGTTGTCCGCTTCCTTGAACAATCTCAGCCGCCGCCACGACATCGGCAATAAGCCGCCAGCAACGATCCTTGCCCAACCCAACCGTACGAAAGTGCTCTCGAAGGAGAAAGACCACCCAGAGTTCAGCGCTATGCCGTTTGTTATGTTTAAAGGGCTGGGTTTGTCGAAGAGGAATGGGGTCAAAATGTTTGACAATGGAAGTGTAGTCGGGTCCGCCGTAACTTCCTGTGATTTCAGCGATCCCTTCGAGCATTCGTGCGAGCTCCACTTCAACGATTGGCGGAGAGGGTGAGATGTCTTGTGACAATGGATTGGGCGTCGTCAGCAGATCAATGACGGGTTTGAGCTCACGGAGGCGGTCCACAGCAGCCTTGAGAATCTGCTCCGACTCTATCCAGTAATCCGGGTCGCCTTTTGATGTGCGTTCCCGTCCGGAGGGAGGGAGTACCGGCGGAATCCAATGACGAAGGAGAACAAATAAGACGTAATCAGGATCGCCGCCTTCTTGGTCTACGCGTTCCAGGACTCGATCTGATCCTAAGGCATTTGCAAAAAATAACTGGGATTTTTCCTCAACTTCATGTCGTTGCGCTAAGGTTGTCCACCAGTGAGCAAGCTGTTGCCAAGAAACTTGAGAATTCATAGAACACCATAAAAAAGTGCTGATTGAGATTGTTCGGCATGGTACGTATTGGGTAGAAGCAATGCAAGTAGTCTCGTTTCTCGTCGTTCGTATCACGTATTTTGTAAGAAGAGTTTTCTGTATTTTTTTCGCGAGATATGCTTCACAAGCAACGAGCAACGGTAGACGGATGCCGGGCAAGGTATCAATAGCTAGAGGACTATTCAATATTTTTTATACGCATCAGGAGGTATGATTATGGCCCAGCTCATATTGATACGACATGGAGAATCGCAGTGGAATTTAGAAAATAAGTTTACGGGTTGGGTCGATGTCGAATTGACTCCCAAAGGTATCCAGGAGGCGAAAGATGCGGGAGAAAATCTGCGCCCCTATTGCTTTGATCAAGCGTTCACCTCTGGGTTAAAACGCGCACAAGAAACCTTGCGGCTCATTCTTGAAGTGACGGGGCAGACAGATCTTGCGATAGAACGAGATCCCGCATTGAATGAGCGTATGTATGGCGATCTTCAGGGATTAAATAAAGCAGAAACCGTGGAGAAGTTTGGCGAGGCGCAAGTGAAGATATGGCGACGGAGTTATGATATCCCCCCGCCGGGCGGAGAAAGTCTCAAAGATACCGCTGAGCGTGTCCTCCCCTATTATGAACGCCGCATTTACCCAGAAGTCCTGGCAGGGAAAACGATTCTTGTCGCTGCCCATGGGAATAGTTTGCGGGCACTCGTCATGCATCTTGAGCAATTATCAAAAGAAGAAATACTTGAAGTAAATATTCCAACTGGTGCCCCGCTCCTCTATGATATTGATGAACAGGGAACAGTCGTCAATCATCGTTATCTCTAATATTGAAAAATTGCCGAACGACAAGTTTGGCACGATACCTCAATCAGTTGAGAAAGCCGAAACGTCACCGAAGCCCTGTGACGTGGGAAAGGCTTTGTGGTGACGACTTGTTGTTGAGGGTGAAACGCTTCTGTCACAGGAGAGTTTGTCTCAAGCACCGCTTCCTTGGGATGCTGCTTTCGGCAACGCATGACGTGTTCCCCACTTTTCCAGTGCTAATAAGATTGGACGAAGAGCTTTCCCTTTGGCTGTCAGGCAGTATTCGACCTTTGGCGGTACTTCGGCGTAGACATGCCTGGAAATTAGTCCATCACCTTCTAATTCTCTGAGTTGCTTGGTCAGCATTCGTTGGGTCACTCCATTCACCTCCCGCTTCAACTCATTGAACCGTTTTTTGCCATCCAGCAGATGGTACAGCGCCATGCCTTTCCATTTCCCGCCAATCAACTCTAACGCGGCTTCGATAGGACAAGCAGCTGAACAATTGTAGCGTTCAAATCTCATTGTTCACCTCATTGGTATACTTTATGTGTCTATATTACAATATTGTGCGTACTTGTTAAGTCTGTGAGTATATCCTATCTTGGGGAGCAATAACACTGTGCACCCAAGACGTACCCGAGACGACACCGCTACTTAGGTTGGGATGCGATGGTAAAGTCACGGACGTCGATTCAGAGGCAGAAAATTTTACCGTTGGCGACCAGGTGTTGTACGCTGGCGATATGACTTCTCCCGAAAGTTCAAGGCTGTCTCAGCTGGTCGATGAGCGCATCGCCGGCAAGAACCCTATCGTCGCAGTTATTGGAGAGGCGCGCTGCGCTACTGTTACCCAGCTTCATCGCTTGGGAATCGTTATTCGATCGTCGAGGTACTGGTAATCTGTATATTAGGACAATGAAGTAAGGAGGCCGTATGGATTTGAAATTACGTGATAAATTATGTCTCGTGACCGGCAGCACTGCTGGTATTGGATACGCGATTGCCAAAGCACTTGGTTCCGAAGGAGCTCGAGTCATTATCAATGGTCGCTCTCAGACGTCCGTTGATGAGGCGATTGAGAAACTCGCTCCCGGCTTGTCAGGCGAATTAATCGGGTTTGCCGGTGATCTTTCGACGGAAGCGGCAGCAGAACAATTAGGCCAACAACATCCCGGTGTCGAAATTTTGGTGAACAATCTCGGGATTTTTGAGCCTGTGTCGTTCGAAGATATTCCGGATGATGATTGGCGGCGGTTTTTTGATGTGAATGTCCTGAGTGGCGTGCGTCTATGTCGTCTTTATCTGCCGACGATGAGACGGCAAAACTGGGGCCGCATTGTCTTTATCTCAAGTGAAAGTGGAGTTCAAATTCCTGCTGAGATGATCCATTACGGCATGACCAAGACCGCCCAGTTGGCTATTTCGCGTGGGCTTGCGGAAGCCGTTGCCGGAACAGGAATTACGGTCAACAGCGTGCTGCCAGGACCGACCAAGTCACGAGGCGTCAGTGACTTCGTTGAAGATCTCGCCAAGCAAGAAGGGAAGACGTTCAAGGAATTCGAAGAGGAATTCTTTCAGAGGGTGCGTCCGACTTCACTAATCAAACGATTTGCAACACC
>BQIY01000021.1 GCA_021604265.1 Nitrospirales bacterium | reverse complement strand
ATGCCGCAGAATGGATTCATCTGTGGGCGGTGACATGTCTGTTGATGATTGTTGTGCCAAGAATTGCTTTGGCTCTTTACGTAAGACGAAAGGCAACGAAACAGTTAGATGAACTCACCCTTCCGTTAGACGAACCGTACTTTCAGCGTCTGCTTGCCCCGTATCGAGGCGAGGGTCTATGGGTGGAAGTCTTGCCGTATCAGTGTGAACTTGATCATTCAACAGAAGAACGTTTTGAAGAGTGGTGTTTGCACATGTTCGGAAATGGCTCGTCCGTGAATATGCGACCTGCTATTGCTTATGGGGAGGTTGAACGTCGTATGGATGTACCTCATCACATTCCCCTGCGGGTGCTTGCCATCTTTGATGTGGCGACGACACCTGAGCAGGAGGTACATGGTGAATTTCTCAAAAATATTCAACGTCAGGTTGGCGATTGGCCTGCTGGTGGATCACTCTTACTCGTGATTCTGACAGGGACGTATCTGAAGCGAACAGATCAAGAGCGTCTGGAGCAGAGAACTCGATCCTGGCAGCGTTTCACAACAGGCTTTGAAGTCGAGCCACTGTTTTTTTCTCCAGCAATAGAAAACGATGAACTGTTGAGGCAGGCAACGGGAAAATTCTGGCCGACCCAGACTCAAGAGGTTTCATGAGTCCGACGAATACTTCAGAGATTACCATCTCGATTATTTCGCACACCAATATTGGGAAGACGACATTGGTGCGGACCCTGCTGCGTCGTGATGTGGGAAAAGTGTTGGATCAAGCACATGTGACGGATCAGAATGAAAAGTTTACCTGGGTAGAGACCGGTGATGGTGCACGGTTACATATTTGGGATACCCCTGGATTCGGAAATTCGGTTCAATTGCTGAAGTTACTCCAACAGCAAGAACATCCTATTGGGTGGATGGTCGCGCACGTCTGGGACCGTTTCAAAGATCGTCCATTATGGTGCAGTCAGCAAGCTCTCAAGAATGTTCGTGATGAAGCTGATGTGGTGCTCTACCTTGTCAATGCGTTAGAGAATCCAAGGTTAGCAAGCGGATACATCAAGCCGGAGATGGAGCTTCTTGATTGGCTGCAGAAACCCGTACTGGTCATTCTGAATCAAATCGGTTCCGATGGCGGGACGCTGGAACGAGACCAGTGTGAACGTGACTGGCATGACTCACTCAAGCCGTATTCTGTCGTTCAAGGCATTTTGAGTTTAGATAGTTTTTCGCGATGTTGGATGCTTGAGGGCGTGTTGTTGGAACATGTGCAGCGTCTACTCCCTGCGGTGTCCCAAGAGACCATGATTCGATTGATTGACAGATGGAATACTCAAAATATTGAAGTTTTCAAAAAAGCTATGAATCGGGTAGCTCATGTTTTGATCCGTGCGGCAAGTGATGAAGAAAATGTGAATGAGACAGGGCAACTCAGGGAGATGAAAGTCAAACATGCTGCGCAAGAATTACGTCATCGGCTTGAAAATGATATTCGTCTTGCCATGCAGGATTTGATCGAATGGCACGGGTTGGAGGGAGAAGCTGCCATTAAAATTCAATCGCAATTGCAAGATGTGACTGTTCCGATAGAATCTTCGGCGATCGAGGATGCTTTAGGACGTGCGGCGTTAGGAGGCTTTGGAGGTGCTGCGGCAGGAACGGCTGCCGGAGCGGCGATTGATGCCGCTACAGGAGGAATGTCATTAGGGCTGTTTGCGCTGACTGGGGCATTTCTTGGCGCATTAGGGTTAGCCGCCTGGGGAAAAGAAGTCGAAATGGAAGAGACGTTGAAAATTAAGTGGGTGCCGGAGTTTCTTCATACGCTCACGCAAGATCTTCTGTTACGCTATATGGCGGTTGCGCATTTTGGACGAGGACGTGGAAATTTTCAGGCTGATCAAGGCAATCCAACGATTTGGCTAGAGGAACTACAGAAAGTGTATGGACGACATCAACATAAGTTTCAACAAGTTTGGTCTACAGATGATCAGGAAAGAGAAGGTCCAAACTTAGAAACTCTCCAAAAACAACTTTCGCTTAGTCTTGAATCTCTCACGAGAGAAGTCCTTTTGGCCATTTATCCTGCTGCTGAAAAATACCTAGAACAAATACGAAGAAATTGAGTCAGGTGAGGTCTTAGGTCATTATTATTTGAAATTACTTCATTTCTTAGAGGGACATTTCCCTCTAGCAGACTAATAATTCCTCAATATTGTGTGCACATTGGGTGCTGAGGCTATTGTTCTCAATAGTTCCAGCATTGAAGTAATTTTCTGAGATACGAGTTTCTTCAGCGGTGGAGTCAATTCGAATGTTCGTACCCTGGCTCGTTTGGAATCGATTGTGAGTAATTATTGTTCCTCGTCCATACGTGTTTATTCCATACTTCTGGTTTGATGAAATGACATTTCCGTCAATGACATGACCGCTCTGAGGATTATTCTTTATTAACACACCACCCACTCCAGCTTGATTGATAATGTTATCTCGTATTCTCCAGTTAGCGGTGTCTTGGCTTGCAATAATGTTGTAATACGTATTTAAAGATATATTGCTGTGATCCACTATTAAGGCATTCGAATTCAGTCCGAAAATGCCTACATAGAAACCGGTTATACGGACATTCTGAATATGCACAAGACTACTCTGTGATACGTTAAGTCCGATGACGTTGCTGGGACCAACAATCGCCAAATCACGAATGGTAATGTGACTGGTACTTCCAATGCCGTTAAGCGACTCGAGTCTGATTGCTGCTGATCCTGTCGGTAAACTCATAAATTGTAGAAGACCGTTTCCGAAAATCCCCACCCCGGCTAATGTTGTTTGCTTCGGTATAGTGAGCGTGTTTGATAATTCGCATTTTCTGTCAAGAATAATAGTTCCGCCAGCATAATTGTTTAACAGGGCCTGCAACCCGTTACAATTTCCTGCCACACCAAGTTCTTCAGAGACATAAACCAAGTTCTGGGCGCCCATTCCATTTAACGGAGATAGAAAGTTTCCAATTAAAGCAAAAATTCCAAAACCTATAATCAACTTCAATGCTCTCATGTTCTTCAAATCGTTCATATTATTCACCTGCATGTAAAAATTGAATAACTCTTTTAATCGTTTATTCCAACGCTCAGTGAATTCTTGATTTCGACAAAACGGCAATTCCTAAAGCACTACGAATTGGCAGCTATTCTAGCTGCTGCGTAACTCGCAGCTGTTGCGGCAATCGCTCGGCCACGACGGATTCTTCGTTTTCGTAGGATTGCAATGGTGTCGTTGTCAGGGGAAACGCTAGGTTCTTGTGTTGTGAATGTTCCTGATGGAATTGTCTCTTCTGTGGAGTTCTTATTGATAACGTTGGGTTCAAAAGACGAACTCGATGTATTCATAGTGAAGCTCCTATGGTGTGAATTTTTGTGTCATGCCTGAGTGCGTTCTTGGCTCGAAACATTTGGGTGAGCGCTGATGGTTATTGCAAAGATAAAGCAACATTTTTGCCAGCCATGCAAATCCTATATCTACGGAATATGAGTGATGATAAAAATATTAATTTTCAACGGTTTGAGAATGTAGCGTGCGATCTTAGTGCGAGCTTGGGGAAGGGTGGTACGTTTTACTATATGATTAATTCTTTTTGCATTTTTAGATACGAATAGAATCTATTGAGATACGCCAGGGCATGTGTCTTTCAGCAGGTGAGAGAAAAGGTCTTAGGTCATAGTGAGTTTAATCTAGTGTATCTATTGATATATGTTTTGTATCAATTCAAAGGAGTTCCTTGTTCGATGTCGCGGTCTAGACAGGCACAACCTCTTCAGCAGTATCGCCATAAAACCCTTGAATAACACGAGAAATTCTTCAGTTTGACGATTGAGCCATCTTCTTGGGCATGACCTGTGCTTTGTCATTCTCTTGCATGCAAAAGAAGCAGATCTGTTGGAGAAAATAGTTCCGAACGACATAAATGTACGGTCTGCCTAGTACAATAGTAGACTCAATCAATAAGGAGAAATATGATGGGAGCATTTAGAAATTCAATGACAAAGTTGCTGTATTCATTATTGGGGGTAATGATATTTGTTGGAGGGTTGGGAGGTGGTTTGGCACAGGCCGAAACCACGACGACCACATATCCGGGCACCATGTGTCAACCTTACAATCCAACGGCGTCTGATAACATTCGATATAGCTCGCAGGGTGTGTACAACAACAGTAGTACGCAGTCAGCAACGGTGTATTGTCCGGTTCCGTATACTTTGTCAGGTGGTCAACTCAGTTATGTAATTGTTGACGTCAAAGATCAAAGCAGTTCAGCGACTATTTATTGTACTGCCTACATTCGTGGCTTGAATGGGAAGTATGTCTATAGCAAGTCTGGCAACAGTGATGAATTTTTCGGTGGAAATAGCGATGTATTCATTTCAGGCATAACGTATTCCGATGGAGGTGGGATTTACAACGTGTCCTGTAATTTGCCTAAAAAGGTTTCTGGGGTTCCATCGTTCTCAGTTGTATCCTATTCCGCATTTGAAACGAAGTAAGAGAGCTTTTAACACACTCCTCTCGTTGACACTGACGTGGCGAGAGGAGTGCTGAATTGGAGAGAACAGTTGGAAATTCACTGACATGTGAATTGTGTTTGAAGATAGCAACATACGTGTTTTTGTTATAGCCGAGTAGCTATTTCGTTAGAGGCTGGAAAGAATTATACGTAATGAAGAATATGACCTATGTGTTAGTGATGATCGTGATGTTGTTTCTATTTTCGATAGAGGGGTATGCTGAGGTGAGGGTGAATGGGCAGAATGTCACAGTCAATCTTAGCAGGGCTTCGTTGGCTAAGGTTATGAGGCAAATTGGACAGGAAATGGGTATTCACATCGATATTGTTAATAGTGCTGAATATAATAATGCGGTCATTTCTGCGTTTTTTGAAGATGTGCCTCTTGAGCAGAGCCTTGACCATCTATTAAATGGATGGAATTACGGACTTAGTAAGGATCCTAAAACCGGTAATGTGCGAACGTTGATGATCGTTTCACATCGTCTCAGCGTAGGGAATACAAATGCTCACTCCGTGCCTGCTTCGATCGTCTCGAATGGACTTGTAAGGCAAGACGTAGATCAGGATTTGGAGGAAGAAGGCGTTCCTGACTTTGTTGATGAGGGACCGCATCGAACAGATGAAGACCTTCTTAATGATGCCCCCCCGGAAGTACGTGAGTTGATATCGCAGATGCAGAAGAGAGATGGAGAAGAATGAGTTCTGCGTAATTAGGCTGCTGACCATCTGGATTACTGAAGCATGAATACGCTAATCGATCATTCTGTTGCTCGTTTGGCCTTTAAGTTTTTGTTCATACGTAAGGTTAAAAGATCTAAATGAACAATCGCCACAGTTAAATGATTTTCTGAGATTCAAGAATATGAACAATGTCAGCTGGTGAATATGTTGGTGGTTTGACCCATTTTCCATCCTCCCGTTTATGACCACCCACTTTACTCATATTGGAGCGATGGACTTCCTGGAAAACCGGTTCCATGTCAATCCCGAACGATACCGCAGTTCCATAGACCACATACAGCAGGTCCGCGAGTTCTTTCGCGATATTCGGGAGGTCTTTGGTCTTCATGGCTTCTTGGAGTTCCTCAAATTCTTCTTGAATAAGACGAGTCCTCAGCGTGTGTGTCGGTTCGTCGGGGGAGGTTGGTTGATCTGCGACGTGAATATCAAATTGTTGATGAAATTCTAAAACCATTTGTTGAGCCTTGTTCACGTGTTGTCGTCCTTTCATTTTTTTCTTCTAACACAGGGGTGTTCATGTATAGAAATCGTTAGAGTGCGAGGAGTAAGTAAATGTCATTCACATTGGTGTCGGTTGAGCCGGTTCTGATATGCCCGCCAGCGTGCTTGAAGAATGCGTAACTGTTATGCGATTGGAGAAACCTACGGGCGTCCAGGTTTTTCTTTTTGGCTCGCAAGAACGTTTCCCCATTGACGACAGCTCCGGCAACATCTGTTGGACCGTCTGAGCCATCTGTCCCAACCCCTGCAATAATCATATTGGGAAGTTCTGAAATGCCTATTGCGGCAGATAGCGCACATTCTTGAGCGCGACCGCCTTTCCCCTTACCAGTAAGCTTCACCGTTGGTTCACCACCCCAGATCACACAGGTAGGTCGTCGAATGGTACCTTTGGTCTTATGAATACGTTTAGCAAATGATGCGATAAGGTTTCCAGCTTCTTTCGCTTCACTCTGTAACGGAGGTGTCTGGAGAAGAGGTCGGAATCCCAGTTGTTTAGCCGTTTTGGCAATCTGGCGTGCGGCCAGTTGATTGTTTCCAATAATGACATTGTGGACTCGTTTCAAGTGTGGATCCCCAGGTTTGAGCGTTTCTGATACAAATTCTTTTATACCTTTTTCAATATAACGTTTCACCGCGACGGATGAGTGTTGCCAGAGATCATATTTATCTAAGATGTCACGAGCGTGAAGATAGGTACTTGAATCCGATGCCGTCAACCCTGAGCCAATTGTTTCGAGGTCGTCGCCGAGAACATCAGAAAGAATAAGGCTGATCACGGGAGCCGAAGTGGATGCCAGAAGTTGACCGCCTTTGAGTGCTGAAAGATGTTTGCGGACGGTATTGATCTCCTGGATGCTGGCTCCGCTTCGGAGGAGTTGGTTCGTTATCCGCTGCTTTTCTTTTAAGGTCAGCCCTGGTGCGGGGCTAGCCACAAGACTGGAGGCGCCCCCTGAGATGAGAGTCACGAGTAAGTCTTGAGGCGTGAGAGACCTCAGCCATTGTTGGACGAGTGTTGCTGCTTGGCGGCTTCGTGAGTCTGGAGTCGGATGTCCGGCTTGGAACATCTCAATGTTGTTGAGAGAAAACTTGGGGAGGTCTTTGACGATGAGTAATCCCTCGTCGAGTCTTTCCCCGAGCAGTTGTTGGAGGGCTTGTCCCATTCTTGGAGAAGCTTTTCCTATTCCTATACATACAACACGATCATAATTTTTAAGATGATATCGTCGTCTCTTAATGGTTAAGACGCTATCTTTGAGAGTGCACAGTCGTTGAATAGCTATGAGTGGGTCAGCAGCAGCAAGCCCCGATTTTAGAAGCTGGGTGAGAATGGATTTGTGTGGTTGATGAGGATAGTTGATCGTCATGGATTCGCTTACATATTAGCCTGGGAGTGAGTTTCCCCCTTATGGTAGGATGATTCCCAATGTCATCACTCAAGGTTTTACATCAAACGGTGTCAGATTGCACGTTGTGCCCGCGTTTGACGATCTACCGTCGAGAAATTTCTCGAGTTAAAGTCAAGCGGTTTCAAGACTGGGACTATTGGGGACGGCCCATACCGGGGTTTGGTGATTCCAAGGCCAGGCTTTTTGTCGTTGGGCTGGCTCCGGCCGCGCATGGAGGGAATCGAACCGGCAGGGTGTTTACCGGGGACCGGAGCGGGGATTGGTTATATGACGCATTGTATCACTATGGCTTTGCGAACCAACCGGACTCGACGCATGCTAAAGACGGATTGAAATTGAGGGATTGTTATATTGCTGCAGCCGTACGTTGCGCTCCGCCAGCTAACAAGCCGCTAAAAGAAGAATTCGACACGTGTCGGCCTTATTTGCTCGAGGAATTTCGTTTGTTGAAGAACGTCAATGTTGTTATTGCGCTCGGGAAAATGGCCTTTGACGAATACCTCAAAACTTGCCAAGTCTTTGGTCATGCTCTACCGTCACCGAAGCCGAAATTTGGGCATGAATGTTCGTATGTCCTTCCCTGGCGAGTGACGTTGATTGGTTCCTATCATCCCAGCCAGCAAAATACTTTCACGGGGAAGCTCACCCGCCCGATGTTTTACCGTGTCTTTGAACGCGCCAGGTTAGCACTTGAAGAGAAGCGAAAAGATTGAGGGACATGCTGCAGCGGAAGACTTTTCTTTTCACATCTTACGATGCGTTCGATTACGACGTCTTGGGTAAATGTTGTTTTTCCCAATCAGCGAGAAACTTTTTAAGTCCACTGTCGGTTAATGGGTGTTTGACCAGCTGCTGAAAGACGCTGAAGGGCAACGTGCAGATGTGTCCCCCGGCCAGTGCCGCTTCGACCACATGTTGTGGACTGCGGACGCTGGCGACCAGGACCAGAGTGGGAAACGTATAGTTGGTAAAAATCGTTACGATTTGTCGAATGAGTTCCATCCCGTTACTGCTAATGTCATCCAAGCGGCCGATAAATGGAGAGACGCACCAGGCCCCGGCCTTTGCTGCAAGTAGTGCTTGGGCTGCTGAAAAGCAGAGTGTGACATTGACGCGAATGCCTTCGCTGGCCAATTGCTTGGTGGCTTTCAAGCCTTCAGGAATCAGAGGGCATTTGACGACGATGTTTTTATGAATCTTTGCGAGCTCCCGACCTTCTTGTATCATGGCGTCAGCTTCCACACTGACAACCTCTGCACTGATGGGGCCGTCGACGACGCTACAGACTTCTAACAGCAGATCTTTAAAATCACGTCCCTCCTTCGAAACTAACGACGGGTTGGTGGTGATGCCATCAATGACCCCAAGGCTTGCGGCTTCACGAATTTCTTTGATGTTGCCTGTATCGAGATAGATTTTCATAATTGACCCTCGTATGTTTAGACGTCGTGGGTTTGTTTGAATGAATTCTTATTGTAACCAGGGATCGTCGACTCCACAAATCGGAAATTCTCATTGCCTGATCGTTGTTTGACGAATGACTCCCCAGGGGATAAAATTTTGATAGGATGGTGTGTAAGTTGTCTGAAAATTAGACCCTCAGTTATAAAATGTAATGGAACTCGGACAGTGCACTGTATTATATCATGATGTTTGGTATAGGAGGGTAGGAGTGATTAGACAATTGCTTGGTGGGATAGTCGTGGTGTTACTGTTGTCGGCTTGTGGAGGAAATCCTTATCTAGAAGCTTCGTTGAATCCGGCTGAATTTGAAGGAAAAAATAAGGCGTGGTTTGAAGAACACTGGGGCACGCCAACTGGAAAGTCTCAACGGTTTTTTGGGGGAGAAACGTGGGTGTATCACCGAATGGCAGGAGGGGAAAAGCATTTCCCATTCTTCAATTTTGCTCCGAATTCTTGTGAGATTACCTTGGACTTCGATAAGGAAGAGAAGCTGGATTCATATGACTATACAGATTGTTAGGTGAACCCCCGATATAAAGAGATAAGATGTCACGTTTGAACCTCTGCGGTGTGTAGTCTTGACGAGGTGAAACATTGAATCTACAGAGTATTGAACATCATCCCGCCAGGTGTCTCGGGTGACCTGCACCATACGCAAGACTTCTGACCCTCAACAACTCTTTTCGATTGCTGCTCAAGAATTCTGCAAATGTACAGAAGAAGCCGTTGAACGAACCGGGCAGATGAACGTCGCGTTGGCTGGTGGATCGACGCCGAAGGGACTCTATAGGCTCTTGGCAAGCGAACCCTATCGGTCAATAATCGATTGGGAGAAGGTTCATGTGTATTGGGGCGATGAACGGCATGTGTCGCCGGACCATCAGGACAGCAATTATCGTATGGCACATGAGTCGTTGCTTTCCCATGTCCCAGTGATTCCAGATCACATTCACCGTATGCAGGGAGAGCTTCCGAAAGCCGCAGATGCCGCGGAGGCGTATGAAGATCTCTTACGGAAGGAGTTTTCTCCGTCACCCGGAGAGGTTCCAGCCTTTGACCTTATTCTCTTGGGAATGGGGCCGGATGGCCATACCGCCTCGTTGTTTCCAGGGACAGAGGTTGTGCATGAATCAGCAAGTTGGGTGGCCGCTCCCTGGGTTGAGAAATTTCAAACACATCGTGTGACGTTGACGCCAGTCGTCCTGAATCAGGCACGTCACGTCATGTTTCTGGTGAGTGGAAACGATAAGGCCAATGCCGTACAGGCTGTCTTAGAAGGGCCTTCACAGCCAGACCAATACCCGTCTCAGGTCGTTAACCCGTTAACAGGTGAACTGCTCTGGCTGGTTGATGAACAAGCTGCTGGACTTTTACACAAGACCACATTCCATATTCAATGAAAGGATCACAATCCTATGAATGTGATGAACGCGCCATCCGCATTCATTCAAGCCTTACATAAGGCTTCTGTGACATGCCGGACGCCAGACTGTCAGGGAGCCGTAACCGTTGTTGATCTGACTCATCGTCATGATCTTGTGAAAACTTTCAGTTTTCACTGTGACCGCTGCAATTGGAAAGAAGAAATACCTGGGGCGTTACAAACCGATCCTCCCTGGGATGAAGCCGCCTTGATTGAGATCACTGAGGAGCATCTCTTACATCTTGAACCGGTGTGTCCGCATGATAATGCGCCTGTACATTTTCACTCTCTCCCCAATCCTCGGCGTAAAGCTCGATATCAAATTTCCTGCCACTATTGCGGCCGCCAGGCCGAACTCGAATGGCCCCCCGCCGAAGCTAAATGGTAATGGCCACCTATAATTGATGTGTCATGGGGAGCCGGACACCATAAAAGACTGCCTGTTAATAAAAGTCACCGTTGCCAGCACCACCGTGGCCATTGCCACCTGTAATCTCTATATCAGTAGGTCTTGAATGCCAATGAACGTTGCTTATGAGCCGACCTATGCAGCGGTCAACTATCGTACTCACCTAGGGCACCTGTAATCGATATGTCATTCGCGACCTGATCTCAGAAAAGGCTGCTTGTCAATTGCCTAGGCAGTGTCAGTATTATCGTGGCCTAGGGCACCTGTAATCGATATGTCATTCGCGACCTGATCCCAGAAAAGGCTACCTGTAATTGAAGTCACCGTTGCCAACACTACCGTGGCCTAGGCCACTTATAATCAACCCATCGTGAGCAAAAGTAGAGTCGTATGTAGATTCCCTATTGCTTAGCTTGCTGATAGGGAACGTCCCTGACCATAATCCAACGATTTTCCTCGATGTTTTCTGAAAAGATCTTGGCTTCAAAGCCGCGAAAGGAGCAATAGGGCAGAATCAAGAGAACGTAAAATTGGAAAATTAAAAAAAATGGAAAAAGGGGACATTCTCATTTTTGCGACGACCATCCGAATCGGAAAATTGACGTAGAGGCTATTCGACGAAGCGTCAACCGAGGCTCACCGTTTGATCGACAGGTCTGGACATAACAAATTAGATCTTGAGTGCAGCATGAATCTGCGTGGGTGCTTCTGTCCGTGATCATCAGGGTGTTAATATAAAGGGATAATGTCCCCTTTCCCAGAAAATAAAAAGATCTGCATCTACCCTGTCTCATATCCCTATGCGAGGTCGTGTTGTTCCAGAGCTCAAAGAGTAAGGGATCTTGCAATACAGAGAATTGATCATTGTTTCCTGGAGACTCATCTATCGTCCATCTGGGCAAGTTGTCTTTGTGGTTTCTATGTTCGACTCATGACGGGATATCGAAGATCTTCTGCTTTCCCGCTTCCTCACGATGTAATCCACATTAAGAATTTTCCTCCGCTTCGATCGTCTAAAGCTATTTGTCGTGTCTATGAATAGGATATGATAAGCAGGCGAGATGTTGTCATGCGAATATCCAGAGATCATCTGTATCGGTTGTGACAAGAAGATTGAGAACCACATGAAAAAAATTAAAAAGAAAAAAACCGGAAATGCACGGGTGCTGCCGGCGTATGTTATCGGGTTTACGCATGCCGATCCGCCGCCACCCGGATATTTGACGGCCTGGTTTGATCAGCAATATGGCGGTCCTTTGTCAATTACGTTTCTGAGTCAAGCGGGACATGAACAGTTTGAAGCGATTCATACACAATGGCGAGGACGGATCAATATGAATCTCGATTCTCAGATGGTTAAAAGATGGGATGAGCAACTTCATTGGGATCATTCATCAGCCATAGAAGTGTTTTCAGGGTCGAATAGCGGACAATCAAAAATTGATGTCATGCTGCACGTTGCACGTCTTGCGCGGGGTTTAACATTACTGACTGAGGGCACGGCTTATGACGTGGCGACGAGTCACTATCTCAACCCTTCGGATTGGCAAGATCAGACCCTCACGACCTTTCATGTTGATGAGCACGTTCGGGTTGAGCAGCGAGAGAAGATCGAGTCAGGGCAGGTGTGGTTTTATACACGCGGGCTGAGTAAGTTTGGTCTTGATGAACTGGAATGTCTTCGCCCGGCAGGACTTTCAGAGACGGTTGTCAAAGAGGTGTTAGAAGAAAGTGCGGAGTATGTGATAACCCAAGGGAAGGTTCCCAAAATTGACGAATCAATCACCTTGCCTCATGCCGGTCAGATCGTCAAGATCGTTCGCCATCGAACAGATCAGTCGTTTGGACGGCCGATTGCTTTCCGTGAATTACAGTGGAATTATAGCGAATCCAAATAAGTTCCTGTTATGCCATAGAGACAGCCAACGCGGTCTAAACGCTTCAAGGCTACGGGAGTTAACTGAATCGGCTATACCAAAGTACGCATTTAGGTCGCGGATTGAGATGCTCCTGGGTTCTTATGAATTACATTCATGGCAAGTGCGATCATCGATCCGACGTCTGACACACTGGCGGGAAGCACGAGCGTGTTGCTGGCTTTGGCGAGTTCGCCGAACTCTTGAATGTACTGTTCGGCCACTCGGAGTTGGACGGCTTCGTACCCGCCTGGGACTTGATTCGCTTCAGCAATTTTTCGAATGCCTTCAGCCGTGGCGTTAGCGATCGCTAAAATCGCTTGAGCTTGCCCCTCGGCTTCATTAATTTGCTGCTGCTTTCTTGCTTCTGATGCTTTGATGATCTGTTGCTTTTGGCCTTCTGCATTATTGATGACGGCATCACGTTCTCCTTCAGATCCCAACACGACTGCACGTTTTTCCCGCTCCGCCCGCATCTGTTTTTCCATGGCATTGACGACATCTTTCGGCGGGTTGATATTTCGAATTTCGTAGCGTAAGACTTTGACGCCCCATGAAGCCGAAGCTTTGTCCAATTCGTTCACCAATTGAATATTGATATTGGTCCGTTCTTCAAACGTGCGGTCGAGATCAATTTTTCCAATTTCACTTCGAAGGGTCGTTTGGGCGAGCTGAGAAATCGCAAAATGATAATCCGTAATGCCATATGATGCGCGTTCGGCATCGAGAACCTTCGTGTAGAGCACGCCATCAACTCCAACCTGGACATTATCATTGGTAATGCAAATCTGTTCGGGGACATCCATCGCGACTTCTTTGAGTGTATGCTTATAGCGGATGACGTCCAGGAACGGGATCAGAATATGAAAGCCCGCCCCCATCGTGGCGGAATATTTCCCCAAGCGTTCCACAACGTAGGCGCTTTGTTGCGGAACCACCACTGCGGTTTTGGCCAAAATGATCAGGACCAGAAATGCTAAGAATATCGCAACAATCAATTCACCCGACATGCTGTTCCTCCTGGCTGGTATCTCGTTCCGTTGCTTGCTGTGGACTCATGTGGTTGTCACATGTCATGGGGGCGGGCCTGTTCATCACGAACCGTCCGTCACTTTCCACTCAATTGTTCCGCCATGCCCCGTACGGATTCGGCTTTTATCCAAAGCGTCAATCCGTCGACTCGGATGACTTGCGTGCGTTGTCCCTTCTGCAGCAGGGTGTCTCCTGCATTGCAGGCAGTCCAGGTAGAGCCGTGAAGCTCGACCTTGCCTGCGGCTTGGCTCGGAAGATCTTCAAGGACTGTGGCAATTTCACCTAGTAGGGAGTCGACGTTAGTTTGGTCTTGTTCCTTAGGCGTGATCTTTCTTTGCAGTGTCCGTCGGAGTGCCAAGAGAGAGATGATGCCAAGAATCGCGAATAAGACCCATTGGCT
>BQIY01000020.1 GCA_021604265.1 Nitrospirales bacterium | reverse complement strand
CACGGCTTTCTGTCCAACAAACAAAGCAGTACCAATCGTCGTTTGACAGAATTACTGATTGGTCAAGAAATCAGTACGTTTTGCTTTGATTGGTTTGGAATGGGAGAATCCGAAGGTAAGTTCGCAGATCTGTCTGTCGATATCTGCTGCGATGAGTTGGAACAGGCCTTAGCCTTTGTCCGTACTCAGGGGTATTCTCGGATCGGACTTATAGGATCAAGTTATGGCGGCCTGATTGCGACATTGATGGCCTCCCGTGATGATAACTTGACCGCTCTCGGACTCAAATGCCCGGTCCCTGACTTTCCGGAGATGCTTCGGTTAGAATTTGGACAAGAAGCCATGGCACAATGGCGAACGACAGGGAAAATTCCGGATGTGACAGGCTCCGATCAACCGATCGAATTACGCTATGCATTTTATGAAAATTGCCAGACCTATGATGCGTACACCGCTGCGAAAACAATTCACATGCCAACCCTCACTGTGCATGGCGATGCGGATGAGTTGGTGCCGCTTCAGCAAATTGAACGGCTGGAACAATCCTTGGCGGGAGAGAAGTGCCTCCATCTGCTACCTGGCGCCAATCACCATTTCGGCAAACCTGATGATTTCCGTAAAATGACAACACTCCTTGCTGACTGGATGACCCAACATCTGTCAATATGAGGTCGATATTCATTGATATTGCGGTCTCAATACAAACCTCCAGATGACTTCGTACTAAACGATTATGCCAGTTGACACCGGTCTTCGCGAAGAGCAACTCGAAATCCTTCGAGTGTTGTACCCGTGGTACAAAGAAGAGGTATTTCGTCGACGTGAACAAATGATGCGCCTCACGGCATTTGCCAGCGCATTTTTGGTTCTGCTCTTAGTCACGATTATGGCAGTCTCCCCCACTCATGGCACAAACGGAACAACGCAACTCTTTGCCATCACTGGCGTCGCACTCTTCTCTGCCATTTTCGTGTATCTGATTCTTCAACAGCGCGATCGACATCGGATTGCCAAAAAAACCTTAATAGAAATGGAAAAAATTTTAGGTCTTTACGACGAAGGGCTCTACTCTGTCGGAAAGGCCTTGTACCCTGAGGATTGGCAAACAGCATGGCTCAGCGATCGAAGCGTGACGGTCTATACGGCCGTGATATCTGCGCTGACGGTCCTTGTGATTGCCGCGGTGCTGGTCAGATAAGCATCTCTCACTTTGACACGGCAAGAAAGAATACCCACCTTTAATCTGGAGACGTCTCAGCATGATTCGAGCATTTCGTGGAGTGATGCCAACCATCGCCAGCAGCGCGTTTATCGAAGAAACCGCTGCGATTATCGGTGATGTCGAAATTGGGCCTGAATCGAGCGTGTGGTTCAATACAGTTATCCGGGGCGACGTCAACTCTATCCGCATTGGCCATCGCACCAATGTTCAAGATCTCTCACTTCTTCATGTCACGCATGACACCTACCCACTTCTGTTAGGCGATGACATTACCATAGGACATCATGTCGTCCTCCATGGATGTACAATTCATAACCGTGTCTTGGTGGGCATGGGCGCCGTCATTATGGACGGTGTCATCATTGAAGAAAATTGCGTCATTGGCGCCGGAGCCTTACTCACAGAACAAACCCGCATCCCCGAGAACAGTCTTGTCTTGGGCAGTCCCGCCCGAGTCAAGCGTCCGCTTTCGGATACGGAGCTGGCGTGGCTTACAGAATCCGCGCAGAACTATGTGCACTATGCCAGCCAATACATGGCTGACCGGCGAGAACAATAACTTTTTTTGAGAGACTTCTAACTGATCGTTCGCGTATCCGTATTTCGTTGCTCGTTAAAAGAACTATTTTTCCCAACAACGCACATGAACAAACAAGGTTCTCGACACATTCTCCTAGAGCAAAATACTCGTCACCATGCCTGACTTACGTTCACGGCCTCTCGTCATTCTTGGAGCAGGATATACTGGAAAATTTCTCTATCCTCTTGCCAAAGCCCAGGGCTGGCACACCTATGCAACCAGTCGAACGCCCACCAGTCATCTTTCTCACGTTGTCAAACGTGACCGACTCTTTTTTGATCTCGCACAGTCGGAGTCCTGGAACCAGATTCCAACGGATGCCCACCTCATTTGGTGTTTCCCAGCCCTTCCGCAAAAAGCCGCAGTTAATTTCCTCAATACTTTACCACCGAACCGAGGACGACTGATTATGCTGGGCAGCACGTCAGCCTATGCGTCCGAACACCCTGTCTTTGTTGATGAACACACATTGGTAGATTCTTCCCTTCCACGGGTACAGAGTGAGGAATATATTCGTCAAGAGTATGGTGCCGTTGTTTTACGATTAGCCGGTCTCTATGGACCTGGCCGGCATGTTCTCGATTGGATGCGAAAGGGGAAGGTCCGCAACACTCGCAAATATGTCAACCTTATCCACATTGAAGACGTCGCGGGGATTTGCTTGGCAGCACTTGAGAAGGCGCAGGATGGGGAACACTTTGTCGTGAGCGATGGCATTCCGCGTCAATGGTCAGAAATATTTTCTGTAGCCGCAACACGATGGGGCCTGCGTTGCCCTTCACTCTCACAGCCAAAGAATTCTGGAAAACGTCTAACCATCAAGAAACTGGCAACGACTCTTCAGCATACATTGCTTTATCCTGATCTGTATGAAGCCCTCGATTCAATTGAAAAATGTAAAGTGAAAAGCGAAAAATAAATCAAAATGCAAGAGAACGTTTTGGCTGTTCATTTTAAAATTTCCACTTTGCCATGTTTATTCCCTAATCTGGCTTTTACCTGAACACCACCAGAAGACTGGCCAGAAAGATAAAATTATTTAAGGCATGTGCGGCCATTCCCGGCAACAAACTCCCAGTTTTCTCATAAGCCCATGCCCAGAGAAACCCGCTCCAACCCACGGCAAAAAAGCCGACAATGCCATACCCGTGCACAATGGCAAAAATGGCCGCACTCAACATGGCTGACCACACCCAGCCAAATCGCCGCCGCAAACTCGCGTAGACAATGCCTCGAAAAATAATTTCCTCAAAAATCGGGGCAAGTACGACAACTTCTAAAAAAAGAATTGAGAGATCGGTGACATCACCCCATACCAAACTGTCATTAAACCATTCGGTCCAATGCGTCGACTTTCCGATAGCCTCTCCAACTACGCTGATCACTAAGTCCCCGAACAACCCGCAGGCAAACAACGCCAAAACGGTGAGGAACAACACACCCGTTTTTCCATGGCGAAGTTGAAGACCGAACACTTGACGCAACGAGTGTCCGTTGGGACGCAACAGATAGTAATACAACACCAAGGGAATCGGCACATACAACATAAGCGTGCTCATGAGTTCCATGAACTTCTCATTCACCTCGCCATTCATCAAACTAAAATAGGCCCCTAAGAGCGCTCCTAACCCTGACAACAACAAGAAGGTAACAGCCGCGCCGCGCATAAATACCGCAAATCCATCCCCACCAGCCCAAGACGGCGGCAATGCCGCATGCCCAATGACCAGACCACCCTCCCCTTTGCGGTAGCGAATCCCAATCACAATCAATAAAGCCAGTAGACTGATGATGGCTCCGCCAATCTCGGCGAACAGCAAGAGTTGATTTCGCCAATACAGTTGACGTTGCTGACTCTGGACATGACCTTGGGTCAAGCGAAAAAATTCCGTATCGTGAGCCCGTTTGGCAAGCTGAAGAGCCAATCGACTGTAGAACCAATTATCCGGTACTTCCTCGGCAAGCCGTGCCTGTAACAACAAAATTTCTTCAGCATCACGAATCTTGATACCATACGCCGCTTCCAGTATTTCGCGAAATTCTTGAAGCTGTTTATCGTCATCATCCCATGCCATCACCCGCCGGGTCATTCGATCAACGAAACCGGATTCTGCCTCCAAAACTCCAGCATAGAAGGCATTCAATGGTTCAACGGATTTGTTTGCGAGTTCGCTGTACCACTGAGCAAGAGGTTTTAAGGTTTCATCCTGGCCTTTCAGCAGCTGATACAAGGATTGCTCCCATGATGACGCCTGCGTCAATGATGATTCGAGATTCATAGATCGGCTCGCAATATGCTCCAAAGCCCGTTCGGGCTGATCAACACGCTCTAAGGTTGTGAGCGAACCATAGGACCAGATCAGCAATCCCATACCGCCAAGAAATATCAACGTACAAATAATGGTCCACCCAAATGAGAATCTGACGGAAGAACTCTCCGTATGGCTGAGAACGATTTCTTCCGTGAAGGGTACGTCTTGACCTTGGATGTGTGGCTCACGTTCCAAACGTCTATCCGCCTTATGATGATTGAGTAAAAAGATTGACGAACGTTTCACTTAACCGGTGAAACCGCCTAGATGTCAGAGCGTCTGAAGTATACCACGGTGCGTGAAGTGGTAAATGAGACAAGCTGTAGAGAGGGTCAAAGCCTCGAACTACAATTCGATCCACCTGACTCTTTCTTGATAACATAGCTTCCAAGATTCAAAATCCGATAGAATGGGTGTGTCAAAACTCTGACCACCACTATGCAACCGCTACCAGCACTCAATCCATCGCGTCGCATCCTTCTTGGACCAGGCCCCAGCATGATTCATCCACGTGTCTTGCAAGCCATGTCGACCCCTCTTGTCGGTCACCTGGATCCTGAATTCTTGTCCATCATGGATGACATTCAAGATTCATTGCGATGGCTTTTTCAAACTCACAATACGTTAACGATCCCAATTTCAGGAACTGGTTCGGCTGCCATGGAAGCCGCCATTGTCAATCTCGTTGAACCTGGCGATTCGGTTATTGTCGGAATCAATGGGATCTTCGGCACTCGACTGGCCTCTATGGTTGAACGATGCGGGGGACACGCCATTCGCCTTGAAGTCCCGTGGGGACAACCTCTCGATCCTGCACACATCGAACACCATCTAATAACAACACCCTCCATCAAAGCGGTGGCCGTCGTTCACGCTGAAACGTCAACCGGTGTCTACCAGCCACTCGAACACATCGGCCAGTTATGTCAACAACATGAGGCATTGTACATTGTCGATACCGTGACATCGCTGGGAGGAATGGAAGTCAACGTCGATGCCTGGCACATCGATGCCTGTTATAGCGCCACGCAGAAATGTCTCAGCTGTCCACCGGGCGTCGCACCGCTTACCTTCAGCGACAGAGCTGTCCAAAGCATTCGCCAACGTCAAGCGGTCTGCACGAGTTGGTATTTAGACTGCTCATTAATTTCGGATTATTGGAGTGAATCGAAGCGGACCTATCATCATACAGCCCCAATCTCTATGGCCTATGCACTTCGCGAGGCTCTCCGTTTAATTCAAGAAGAAGGTCTTGCCGTTCGCATCGCTCGTCATCGACGGAACAGCCTGGCACTGATGGCCGGATTGAAGACGCTCGGGTTTGAACCGTTGGCCGACGAACCCAATCAACTCACCTCATTACTCTGCGTGAAGCTTCCTGCGTTCGTCGATGATCTCAAAATTCGGAAAGCCTTACTGCAGGAATTCCATATTGAAATTGGCGGCGGACTTGGACCATTAGCCGGGAAAGTCTGGCGTATTGGACTGATGGGCGAATCTTCTCGCGAAGAATATATCATGGCCCTACTCTCAGCTCTTGAACAACTGCTTGCTCGCCAGACTGATCATCGTTCCATGGGAACATCTACCGCCGCGGCCATGGCAGTGTGGACTCAGTCACAACATATCTCAGCACAACCCGCAACACTCCCTTCCGGTTTTTGAAAATTCCCAATCACTCAAGGTTGCGATCTCGTCTATCTAAAAAATGATTCTCAGGAAATGGGTGTAAGCACCACCCCTGAGGAAAACCATGACCACCCCGACCCCCGCAACGTCATGACTAAACAATGGGGTACCACTAACTCTGGCTACACAAAATGTAAACTTTGTTTTCATAAAATGTAAACATAGTAAGCACATCAGAAATTCTTTCTCTTCGAAGGAATTCCTGATGAGACGGACTTGGAGATGACTTGAGCTTCTTTCATCCTACTGCACCAGGGTTTTCTGTTGACCATATAGAGAAATGCCGTGAGTCTCCGACCGGAAATACAATTGGAATTATTTTTGCTTTCTCTAGGCAATAGCAACACACAAAGAAGAACAACTAAGAAATGGCATCTATGAACGTTCAACCATCCGTCACATCCATGTCTTCTATTCTACTCGTGGATGACGACCCCAAGCTCATTCCCGCCGCAATTGATCTTCTAGGACTTAAAGGATATTTATTTGAAACCGTGAAGACACGCCAAGAAGCCATGACCAGGGTGGCACAAAAAAGTTATGGCGCAGTGCTATTAGATTTAGGGGTGGAGGAAAACGACGAGGGCTCACTCTTCCACTCCCTGTCGTCAATAGACCCGTTACTTCCTATCATTCTTCTGGTCACCGAAAATAAAGCTGAAAAAAGGAATACATTCGTCAAACTCGGGGCCTTTGACCTGCTCAGAAAACCCTTCAGGGAACAAGAGCTCCAAGAAACACTGCAGCGAGTGGCGAGTGTTCAAGCGTTCCGCAGAATCGCGCAGAACACGGCAAACGGGTTGATGGCCAGTGCGGAACGATATCAATCAATTGTCGAAACGGCTCGAGATGCCATTATCTTAGGGGATCTTAACGGAAATATTCTCTCCTGGAATAAGGCCGCAGCGGATATGTTTGGGTATCACGCCAAGGAAATTGTTGGTCAACCACTCACCCGGCTCATGCCGGCCCGGTTCCGTGAGCCACATACACAAGGGCTTAAGCGAATCCGTTTAACCGGCGAAACGCGAGCAATCGGGAAAACCCTCGAGCTGCAGGGCCTGAAAAAAGGAGGAGAAGAGTTTCCGATCGAGCTGTCGCTCTCCCGCTCGGTGAAATCGAACGAACAATTTTATTGCGGCATCATTCGTGATATCACCAGTCGAAAATGTGCAGAGGCGGAGTTGCTCGAACGCAATCACATATTAGAATTAGATGCAGAGGTGGGCCGGATTCTTTCTCGGCATCAGACACTGCCGCTCCTCTTACAAGGGTGCACGGAAGCCTTAGTCCGACATCTCAATGCGACATTTGCCCGTATCTGGACGCTCAACCCGGCGGAACAGGTCTTAGAGCTTCAAGCCAGCGCCGGACTCTACACCCGTCTAGACGGATCACATGCCCGCATCCCAGTGGGACATCTCAAAATTGGCACAATAGCCGCTAACAAGAAGCCCCACCTCACAAATGCCGTCATCGGAGACCCAAGCGTGCCAGAACAGGAGTGGGCCAAACGCGAAGGTCTTGTTGCCTTCGCCGGGTTTCCGCTATTGCGTGATCAAGAGGTCCTGGGCGTTATGGCCATATTTTCCCAGCACCCCATCACACGCTTTACGATGAACAGTCTGGAGATGGTGGCCGATCACATTACCACAGCCATTGAACGAGAAATCGCCAATGAGGCCCACATCAAATCCGCCAGACACCGTGAACACATTTTAGCCTCAGCTGGGGAAGGCATTTACGGGTTGGACCTCGACTGCAAAGTTACGTTCGTGAATCCAGCAGGAGCAAAGACTCTGGGATATCAAGCCGAAGAACTCATTGGCCAATCGGTCCACACAAGCGTTCATCATGGACACGCCAATACTTCGGATGACTCGACGGCTATGTGTCCAATGTGCGCGACGTTGAAAAACGGAGTAGTTCATCATGTTGACCAGGCGAAACTGTGGCGTAAAGACAGCTCAAACTTTCCCGCGGAATACACCAGCACGCCCATGTGGGAAGACGGGCGCCAGACTGGAGCGGTGGTCACCTTTCAAGATATCTCCGAACGAACGCGAATGGCTGAACAATTACTCGAAGAAGCCAAACTCGCCGAAGTGACCCGGGTACTAGGAGACATTGCCCATGACATGAAGAATATGCTCATGCCTGTTCTGAATGGTGCAACGCTGATAGAAGAAGAACTCCAAGACCATTTTGCAAACTTATCAACCGCCGACGGCCAACGCATCGAAGCCACAAAAAATTTTACGGCGGAAGCGTTAGGTGTGATTGTGAATAATACTCGCCGTCTTCACACCCGAGTTCGCGAGATTTCGGATACAGTCAAAGGGACAATCAGCCCACCTCGCTTTGCGCCCTGCCTGCTCTCAGAAATTGTGAAGGCCGTCTTCGAATCTCTCCGTTTCTATGGTATTGAAAAAGGCGTCTCATTCGACATACAAGGCGTTGACGCTCTCCCCCAGATCCACGCCGACGAGAATCGCCTCTTCAATGCGCTGTACAATCTTGTCAATAACGCGATTCCAGAAACCCCTCCCGGCGGTTCCATCACGATTACCGGTCAGAGAGGAGTCCCCCCTTCGATGATCGTCCTGACCGTCGCCGACACAGGGAAGGGGATGCCTCCTGAAATTCGTGACACCTTGTTTACGAAAAATGCAATTAGTCATAAAATTGGAGGGACTGGACTTGGGACCAAAATCGTCAAAGATGCCATTGATGATCATGGCGGGACCATCACGGTCGAAAGCACACAAGGAGAGGGAACAACCTTTACCATTCAGCTACCAGTGCATAGTTCCTCTTCCAACCATAGCTGACAACAAAGTATATGACAGAATGAAGCGAACGGGCATGACCCAGAAAACTCTTGATGCCCCTTGCAATTATTTTGAATTTTGTCCATTATAATAGCCCAATCCGTTATCCGGGTGTCTTCTGAACAACGGCAGTACGGAAACCCTTTGTGATGTGCATGTAAACAGTTGAGTGTCTACACATTGTTAACGCAGGAGGTAGAGAATGTCTGAGTCCAAATCAGCGGGAATGTTCAGCGGCCGCGAATCTCAAGGTTTGGTGCTTGTCGTCGATGACGAACCTGATGTCCGAAAAGTCGTGCGGATGACATTGGAAAAATCCGGTTACAATGTCCTTGAGGCCGAAGATGGAGAAAAAGCGATTGCCGAAGTAAAGAAAGACGAGAACTCCATGCTGTTAAGTCTCATTATCACCGATATTCGTATGCCCAATATGAATGGTATCGACGTGATTAATTACTATCGCAAAGAATGGCCCAGCGTACCGTTAATTGTGCTCACGGGATTTCCGGATATGGACATGGCCACAACCATGCTCAAACATGGCATTGTCGATTATCTCGTCAAACCGGTTGAAGCAGAGAAGTTACGCGCCTCAGTATCCAAAGCCATGGAACAACGAGAAGTCCGTGGGTTTTAACGTACGATATCGATAGCCGTCTCATTACAGAACGGGAGAACCGCCAATCGAAGTCATGCAGGAGTCGTTGCCCGATCTTACTTGAGATGTCATTTATCATTCATGCCCTCACGGCTCTCCTCTTCACAGGGAGGGCCGCAGCTGGGGGTGGACATGGTTTTTCCCTTCAGTGCAATGTCTCTTCCAGCCTCTGGGGAGTCCTCCAGCCATTCACATCGACAACCAAAACCCTTCATCGACAAGACGCATGAGACCATGAGCGACTCAGATCGAACGAGCATCGTGATCCTGGGTGCGGGAAAAGGCGGATCGGCCCTTCTTGAACTGCTTACCAACCTTCCGAGCGTCGAGGTTGTTGGTATTGCTGACCGCGATGCATCAGCCCCTGCGCTTGAATACGCCACACGGCTTCATATCGCCACGACGCAAGACCCCTTACAATTGATCCGTTGTTCAGGTATCAATCTCATTGTCAATGTCACCGGAGACCCTGATATTGAAAATTTGGTGTCGACCCACAAACATGCCGAGACAGAGGTCTTAGGCGGCGCCGCGTCTAAAGTACTGTGGGATCTTGTCAAACATACATCACAGATGCAATCGCAATTGTTTCAAGCAGAAAAACTTGCAGGCATGGGCACGTTTGCATCAGGGATTGCCCATGACATCAACAATCCGCTGTATATTCTCCTGGCCTTTTCAGAAAATATTATGGAAGAGACGGATCTTGCTACGATTCATACACAGGCCCAAAGCATTATTGAAGCGGGAAAACGCATACAGGGAATTTGTCAAAATATCACCCAATATGCCAGAGCGGCCAAACCGGGTGATGCGACTCCAATTGACGTGCACTCCACAATCGATGAGGCCGTGAAAATTGCTCAATTCGCCACAGTTCTCCAAGACCTCTCAATCATAAAACACTATCAGGGCCAACTGGAAGTCCTGGCTAATCCCGATGAACTCTTTCAAGTGCTCGTGAATTTGATTACGAATGCTATCCATGCAATGGAGGGCAAAGGATCCTTGACTCTCACCACATGGCGAGAAAATGGATTCGGAAAAATTGCCATTACCGATACCGGATGCGGCATCCCTAAGGAAAATTTGGGGAAAATATTCGAACCATTCTTCACGACCAAACCAAAGGGAGAAGGTACCGGCTTAGGCCTTCACACCGTGAAAGCCATGATCAAAAAATATAATGGTAAGCTATCAGTCAATAGCGAAGTTGGGAAAGGGACGACATTTACGATAGAACTTCCTAGCACCGCCGCCAGATAGTCAATAGGGCACGCTGCCAATGAGTTCCACCACGCAACAGCAAGGAGGACAAACCGTTAAGCGAGGGCTCAAACGTAAGTTAATTCTGTCCATGCTCCTGGTTGGCGCTCTTCCCCTCACCATCGGCTTGGTCATGGCGTTTCTTCAGGGAACCAAAGAAATTCGAGAAGTGAGCGGCACAAGCTTTGAAGCCCTGGCAACAGAAACCGCAAGAAAAATTGACCTGATTCTGAATGACGAACTTTCTCACAATTTACTCGTCACCACTGACGTCACAATCATCCATGCCCTAGAAACCCGCCGTGACCAGCTCGCCAATTATAGCGATGAAGCCTTGCAAACACTCACGGCTCAAGAAACACTGGCCTGGGCCAACGCTGATCCTGCATTGATCCAAACCGTCACACAAAACGATCTTAGCACCATACTCAAACGATACTATGACGGTTCGTACGTTGATCAGGGGCATCCAATTCCTGTCATTACCCGATCAGCCACACTTGGGCTGTTCATCACGGATGTGGCCGGGCGTGTCATGACCACGCTCAATACGAACATCCCGTATGCCCATGCCCAGACATCGTGGTGGCAAGGAGCCATCAACAAGGGAGTCGGTCAATCGTACATTGAAAATGTTGCCTTTAATGAACAGTTTGAGAAGTATACGTTCACGCTTTCGTTACCAATCATGGACAGCATCCGCTATCAAGTCGTTGGGGTCCTGCATCGAATTTATGATGCCAAAGAATTTTTTGGTCCATCCATCGATACGATCCGTTTTGGAAAAACCGGACATGTGATGCTCATTGATGGCACAGGCAAAGTTCTCAGTTGCCCGATTCTGCCCACGGGCACATCCCTGAGCGATCCCAACCTCACGTCCTTAGTCACCCCGATGCAGAATGGCTGGACCGCGGCACCTAGCGATGGTCATGGAGGAACCAGTTCGTCCATTATTGGCTTTGCCCCGCTCCCTACGACCAGCCGAATTACTCAAGCCTCGACCGGGTTGGGATGGCACATGTTCGTCTGGCAATCTTCCGAGGAGCTCTTTGCTCCCGTCGACCACTTTTTCCTGTGGGTCTCCGTCTTTGGGGTCTTATCGATCACGCTGCTCGCTACGCTCGGAGCAATTGCCGCCGGCCGAATCGTCACTCCCATCCGCCGCTTACAAGAAACCGCGAAACTGATTGGCCGAGGGGAATGGCAAGAACCCGTTGACATTAAGACCAATGATGAACTTGAAGAATTGGCTGAAGAGATGAAGCGGATGAACCGTCAACTCGCCTCCACTTTTGCTGGACTTGAAAGTGAAGTCGCTCAAAAATCCCAGGAAGTTCGGTATCTTCAAGAATCCACTGCCCAAATCCTTGATAGTGTCCCAGACCCCGTCATCATGCTCGATCAGAATCAACACATCCAGTACATGAATCGCGCATCCAAAGAAGCCCTTCATCTCAATAATAACGGTCATGTTGAAGGCAATCTCCTCTTTGATGTTCTAAAAATTGATGCCTCCACAATCAAACGGCTGAATGAAGAATTTCAAGTGATCTGTACTGATTCTAGCCAGACAAGCATGTCAACTGAGACCTCCGCGATAACCTCGCCTCAAGAACTGAGAGACCCTCTACAGCCACAATCAGATTGGAGCTCGACATCGGATGGACGGGAGTTTCATGTCGATAATCAGGCATACCGTTATGAATGGTTCACCGTTAGAGCCCGACCAGGTCAAGAGCCAAGAGTGGGCTTAGTCTTTCGGGACGTGACTGAAGAAAGCCTGTTACAGGATCGCCTGCTGAAGGAAGAAAAACTCGCGAGCCTGGGCGTCCTGAGTGCAGGCATCGGCCATGAGCTGAATAATCCTCTCGTAGGCGTGATCGGTCTTGGAGAAGCGATTCAACAAGAAGACGATCCAACACAGATTAAAGAATATGCCGGAAACATCGTGCAGCACGGACGACGCATGGCGTCGATCATCAAAGATCTTACAGGACTGGCGGCCTCAGAACTACAGGAACACCTCACATCGATACAGATCAATGAACTCTTGGACCATGCACTGCAAACAGTCAAGCAGAGGTTTGACACATCTTCACTACAAATCCGAACCGACTATCAATCCCTTCCATCAATCAAAGTCAATCCCCAAGATTTCACCCAAGCCCTCACGAACATTCTCACCAACGCCGTCCAGGCCATGACAAGTGGCGATGCGCTTGAGATTGCCACCGCCCTGACGAATCACGCGATACACATCACAATTCAAGATACCGGTTCCGGTATTCCTCGTGCGCAGCTATCAAAAGTCTTCGATCCATTTTTTACAACAAAACAGCAGGGCATGGGTGCTGGGCTGGGACTCACGATCGCACGTCGAACGATTCAAAAATACGGCGGACAGATCCAGATTACGAGCCAAGAAGGAGAGGGAACAACCTGTCAGATCACGTTCCCATATGATGCTCAGCATTCATCTCAGATACAGGAGGAGGCATCGTGACACGAATCAGCACACTAGTGATGTGGGTGGTCATTCTGTGTTGTATGCTCGTTGCCGCACAGGCGGTTGTCTTTTCAGCCGAGAAAAAGAACACCGCAGTCAGTCACGGCATTGCTCCGGAAAAAGTTGCAGACTTTGTCCATTCAATCATTGAAGCGGACCGGACCGTGTACACCACACACGTTGTCAATAGAATGCAAGATAAAGGCATTGTTTCGGCAGCCGAACATTGGGAACAAAAAAATGCCCTTCTCTTACCAGCACAATTTCTGCAGCGCGCTGGCCGCTTGGTCGCCAAAAAAGGCAGCGGGATCCGTTATCGCTTGGTGAGTCTCTGGCCAATTTACCGACGCAACGGCCCTGCCACGGACTTTGAACGCAAAGGCCTTGAAGCAGTCAATGAAAATCCGGGAATTCCTTATCGAGGTATTGTTAAAAGCGGGAAAAAGCAATACTTTCAAGCTATTTATGCCGATAAAGCCGTCACAAAAGCCTGTGTTGATTGTCACAATACCCACCCACTCAGTCCAAAACGAGACTTCGCGCTTAATAGCGTGCTAGGAGGAATTGTGATTACCATTCCTCTAGATCAGTAAATCAACTCTTCAGTCTGACTGGCCTCCACCTTGTCTATTGCCTCATCGCACTCGTTCTTCAGAGTATCCAGCATCAGAGTTTTATTTTCTGCGATTTTTTTCCGAAAAGCTTATAATGAAGTACACCGATGTGCATCCTCTCCTCACCCACACTTGTGAAAGGGGGATTGTCCAGAATTATCAGACCATGACTCCCAAAATCATTGCCCGCCAGAAAAGACAACGCCTGTCTCCTGAAGATGGAGGTCCCTATTCAAATTACCGTATGGCCGTCAGATTAGAACTGACACAACGCCCTGGGGTGTTTGCGCAATTAGCTACGGCTCTAGCAGAAGAAGGGGCAAGCGTCGGAGCAGTTGATCTTATTTCAGCTACGAAAAAAACCGTCATTCGGGATGTGACTTTTGATGCGAAAAGTGAAGAGCATGGCGAACAGATTCTCCAACGTCTGAGTCAACTGCCAGACGTTCAGGTCGTCGCGGCATCGGACAATATCTTCATGATGCATTTGGGCGGGAAAATCCGAGTCGAAAGCAAATTCCCT
>BQIY01000019.1 GCA_021604265.1 Nitrospirales bacterium | reverse complement strand
TTTGCAATCATGGATCGAGCACGTGAGCTGGGCATGAATTTTTTTGATACGGCGAATGTCTATGGTTGGAAAATCGGGGAGGGGATTACCGAGCAGATTGTCGGCCGTTGGTTGGCTCAAGGGAATGGTCGTCGAGAACAGATTGTCTTGGCGACCAAAGTGTTTGGTCGTATGGGAGAATGGCCCAATCAGTCACGACTCTCGGCTCGACATATTAAGCAGGCGTGCGAGGACAGCTTGCGGCGTTTGCAGACGGACTATATCGATCTCTACCAGATGCATCATGTTGATCGTGAGTCCCCGTGGGAGGAAATTTGGCAAGTGATGGAACAATTATGTCGTGAGGGGAAAGTCCTCTATGTCGGAAGTAGTAATTTCGCCGGTTGGCATTTGGCGCAAGCCCAGGAAATGGCGAAGAGCCGTCATTTTTTAGGACTGATTTCTGAGCAGAGTCTCTATAATTTAAATGATCGGATGATTGAGCTTGAAGTCATTCCTGCATGTGAAGCCTATGGTATTGGGCTCATTCCATGGAGTCCGGTAGCTCGTGGATTACTGGCCGGGGCGTTGACCCCTGCCACAAGTGGACGACGTGCAGATGAAGATTTACAGAAAGATATTGAGACACACCGTTCTCAATTGGAGTCCTATGAAAACGTATGCCGAGTGCTAGGCGAAGAACCGGCGATTGTGGCCTTGGCGTGGTTGCTGCACCAGAAGGCCGTGACCTCACCGATTATTGGGCCCCGGACATTGGATCAATTAAACGGTACGATGCGGGCGAAGGAGCTGACTTTATCGGAGGAGACGCTCAAACAATTGGATGAAATTTTTCCTGGGCCAGGTGGGGCTGCTCCTGAAGCCTATGCCTGGTAGAGCCAATCTAAGTTTGCGAGCCCCGACTTTCTGTCTGTCGGGGCTCGCAAGACGCAGGTTATTAAATCCTAATAATGGGCAGGGTTCTTATAAAGGAAGACATTGTTGGGGATCTCATGTGTGATTGGGGTATTCCGACGAATAACATCGGCCAATGTTGTATTCTCTAATTTTTTGATCTGTCTCTTTGAAAATGTATTTTGGTACCATAGACGGTCACCATCTCTGAGTCGTTCAAATTGATTTTTAATAATCTTAAAAAATAGTTTGCCAACCATGGACCGCCGGTGATGATCTTCTGCGAGTCCTCCCACCCAGACGTCTACATCTTCGACCGTTAGATAGGCCTGTGCCAGACGTTGCTGAAGGTCGATATCAGAAGTGATATCAGCGAATGAGGTTGCTGGATTCAAGCCCATGGCAATTCGTACTCCATTATAGCTTTGGAGTCCATGATCCCGGCCACGTTGGATGTTTAGCGAGGCGAGGTCAAATCCGCCGTTTCCTGGAAGTCCGAAAAGGAAATTTCTGACGTCGTCGATGATATATGGGTCAATTTCTTGAGCCTGTTGGTTGGCTAGGCCGCGAAGTAGTGGGGCGATCCCTTGCTCTTCGGTAATTCTCCATGGGGCAAAAAAGGCCTCGCGAAGCGGTAGATGGTCGGCACGAATGGGTCTACCATTTTTCTTCAACCGCAGAATCTGTGGTGAAAGCATGCTATGACCGAATCGGTAGGCGGCGGTGGAGAACACATTGGCAATACTTGGGTTAACCCATGGTTTATAGCCGCGATATGGGCGTAGGGTATTTTTGCCAAGAAGGACAGGAAGAAACTCCTGATACGTAATGACTTGAATCAGCGCACCAACCTTTCGACGTGCTCTTTCGTATATTTCATTTCCGGTCAATGAACGATGGTTCTGTCGAATGTGTTTGGCCAAACGGTTATGTTCACGGACAAATAAGGTGTGCATGGCAGTCAGGCCGACTTGTTCATTCGCTCGAACATCGCCGGCTAAAAACAATGTAGGATCAGGTCCCCCAGCGTTTGGCAGGCCCTCAATGTTATAGGGAAGAAACCGTCCTTTACTCATTTTCAGACGACCGGTTCCGTCATTGGTTCGGATAGCATGTGCACGAATCGAATCAGAACCATAGACCATCGATGCATCGAGGAATGCGGTAATGTGATTCACTTGTTCTCGAGGTTTGTTCGGGGTGTCAGCATATGCGGAACGCGTAAATGGCATGATTTTGGTGCCTGTACTCTGAGGATCAAAATGCTGGTCTCCAGTAGGAATAAGAATGTCATAAGGTTCCGTAGGATGAACCCCTTCTGTAAGGTCAATGTCATGATCAATAAACTGACCCCATTGCCAAACAAAATCTGATGCTCGTTTTGAATTTTGCTTGAGATGATCTTGAGCCGCAACCATGTTTGAAATGGCTCGTGGACTTAACCGTGTTGAACCAGCTGGTTCATGAATCTCATCAGTGTAATCGGAATCCATGGTACGAAGCAGGGGAGTATTCGTACGACCCCAGTTTGGATTATGAATATTATTATTTGTTCCATCGATGGTGCGTGCTTCAAAGGCTTGAAGATTTTGAGCATTGAATCCTAATGTTGTCACAATGACTATTATCAAAAAGGCGGTCTGTTGCAATTTATATGATTGAAGTATTCTTACAGTATGTAGGGCATATTTGGTCCACATATAGTTCTCCTTGGCTTGTGATTTCCCATGGTTGAGTTTCAATTTTTGAGCACACGGCTTAAGACATGCAGGAAATAATGTGCCTTTTCTTAACTGAAATGCACACAATGTTAGGCAGGTACTATTTAGCGCGACTATTCCTCAAAAGAGGGGAAGAGGGATAATGTGTAGTAATTGGTGAGAAGATTAGTTAAGAAAGTCGAAACGATAAGAAGTTTTTGGCCATCGCGCCATTCGCAAGTTTGTGTTTGCATGGCGCAGAAATGGGTGAGGGTCGTTGTTTTGAGGTTTAGAGTCTGAATGGTCGGATGGTTGGATGGTTGAGCATGATGTTATTTCTTGGCTCAGTCACCCTGATGTTTGGATTCTAATTCAGCCCATCGTGCGTAAAGCTGTTCAACCACCTGGGTGGCCGTCTTCAGTTCTTCATAAGCGTCATGCAGTTTGAGGTGATTGGATGCGACGTCAGAATCTTCAGTACGCGCGCGAAGGGAGACGCGGGTGTGCTCGGCTTGCAGTATACGTGACTCCATTGAGTCGTATTCTTTTTGTTCTTTAAAGGATAGTTTTTTTGTCGTAATTTTTGATTTGGATTTTCCGTCAAACTTCTCGACGATCTCGCTCTTACGCTTTTTCGATTGTTTTTTTCGAATCCAGGATTCCCATTGCTCGTATTCAGCGAAGAGTCCATACGCGCCATCTCCATCCAACCCGATAAATTGCGTACACACTTTGGTAAGCATAAAGCGGTCATGGGTGACGAGGATCAGTGCACCAGGAAATTCTAGCAGGCTTTCTTCTAATGTTTCCCGCGTTGGAATATCAAGATCATTCGTTGGTTCATCCACAATCAGCACATCGGCGGGTTGCAGCATGAGTCGCGCAATCACGGCTCGAGCCTGTTCTCCTCCCGAAAGTAATTTAACGGGAATATCCAATTGCTCGGGTTGAAATCGAAAACGTTTGGCCCACCCGGTTATATGTACGGTATTTCCACGATACTCAACAGACTGCCCCGTATCCGACAGGGTTCGTCGTAATGTTTTTTCTGGCTCTAGTTGATCGCGGTTTTGATCAAAGTAGACAATCTTCAGTTGTTCGGCATGTCTTATTGTTCCTTGATCAGGTTCGAGCTCTTTAGCTAAAAGTTTCAAGAGTGTCGATTTCCCTGATCCGTTGTGTCCGACGATTCCCATGGCTGTTCCCGGCGAGAGTAACAGTTCAAGGTTCTGAATCAACGTGCGTGTTCCGAATGCTTTGGTGAGGTTCGTGACCTCAATGAGCTGTTTCGTCCGACGGCCGGAAGAGACGAAGTCAATGGTGGTGGTGTCCTGCCGTAAGCGTGTGGCGGTTTCTGCAAGTTCAGCTTGAAGCGAGTGTGCGGAATCAATCCGGTATTTGGCTTTGGTAGTTCGTGCTTTGGGGCCACGGCGAAGCCATTCTTCTTCGCGGCGAACTTTACCTGCCAAGGCTTGGGCCTGTTGGGTTTGTGTATGATGATGATCGTCTCGTTGACGAATGAATTCGTCATAGGTGCCGGTCACCAGAAACAGGCCATCGACGTATCGTGTATTGATTTCTGCTATTTTATTCGTAGCATGTTGGAGGAACCAACGGTCATGGCTGACCATGACCCATGGCCATGGGGCTTGTGACATCATTTGCTCCAGCCACTTCAAGCCCTCCAGGTCAAGGTGGTTGGTCGGTTCATCGAGCAACATAATGTCTGGATCTTGGACAAAGCCGCAGGCGATGGCCAACCGTTTTCGCCATCCCCCTGATAAGGGCCCAACGGGTTGGTCGCCATCTTCAAAACCTGTCTTCCCTAATATTTCTTGAACACGGATTAAGGCCTGATTGGGTTCCATGCCAGACGTGATGGCTGCCCGTTCCATTTCTTCAATGATCGTAGAATCGGGAGGATAGTCCGGTTGTTGTGGCACATAGGCCATTCGAAGGCGCTGGCGTCGAGTGATGGTTCCAGTATCCGGTTGTTCCAAATCTGCAAAAATCTTAAGCAGCGTGCTTTTTCCTGATCCATTGGGTCCGATCACGCCAATACGGTCGGGCTCAGAGACGCCAAGAGTCAGGTCATGAAAGAGCCGTTTGACGCCAAAGGCTTTTGAGAGTTTATGTCCGTAGATCAGTGCAGCCATACATTCATTTGGAAGTTGACGAGTTGGTGATATGGTTTGCGGAATGTTGAATAAGAGACGTGACGCTATTGTTGGCGCAAAAATCTTGGGCGATCTCTGAGAGCGACCATTCGTATAAGGTCCCGGACTGAGAGGATGCCGACAATATTTCCATTTTCCGTCACCGGTAAGTGGCGAATCCATTTCTCGGCCATTAAGTCACTCGCATCATGGACTGTTCTGTTGATGTCAATGCCGATCAGTGGTTGATTCATGATGGCATTCACGTGTACGTGTTTGGGGTTATGATTATATGCCATGACCTTCTGGATCAAGTCACGCTCTGTGATGATTCCAACCATGGCTGAACTCTCTGTCACCAGTAAGGCCCCGATTTGTTTGTCGGTCATATGTTGGGCAGCAGTTAAGATGGTTTCTTCACCTGAAATTTGTTCGATATTGCGGCGCATCAGCACACTCAGTGGCCGATAGACATTATCAAGTTCTCGAATGGGACCTGAATCAGCGTACACAAAATGTCTCACGAGATCCCGAATGGAAATCAACCCAACAATTTCTTCTCCGTCTGCTACACAGAGATGTCGAACGCCTTGCTGTTCCATGACGTGACTGGCATCAAGCATGGATCGATTCGAAGCTATCGTATGGAGGGGCGTCGTCATAATCTCAGCGACAGAGGTTTCGGAGTCGGTTTGGCCGCCTGCCAGTACTTTGCGGACTAAGTCAGTTTCGGAGAAGACGCCGATGATCGGAGGGTGGTCCGATTCACCTTGTTCTCCATGAACTACCAGGCAGCCTATACGTTGTTCAGCCATCTTTGCCGCTGCCTCAATTGCGCTCGTCTGCTCACTCACGGTCTCAAGGTCTTGTTGCATAAAGTCAGCAATTGGTGCTGATGGCAGGTTACTCATAGGTCCTCCTGGGTTGCGATAAACGTCTCGATATGTATGGGCAAATCATCGAGTCGGGTACAATGATGCTGAGAGAATTTTTACTGTTGATGTTCTGGTGAGCTTCTTCGCGCTCGTGATGTTTTGGCGACTATACCATAGATATTGAAATTGAGGTATGTGTCGACAGAAAGAATTGTTCCAGTTATGTGTTTTGTCACTGAGAAGGCACGTTCAGGGGTTCCATGCGGTGGGAAGGTAAGGAGGCTAAAGAGTGTGGAAGGCGTAAAATCAGACGCGAGGACTTCATTTCATCTGGCAGGAACCGCTGATATTATTTTTTGACGAATTCAAAGTCCACGTTCACCGTTTTTTGAGGAGTGATGGTGACGTGCTGTTCCTGAGTTCCCAGAACGGGGTGCCAGACAATCATGTTGTATGTTCCCGGCGGTATCTCATCAATGTTAAAGCGTCCACTGTCATCTGAGATGGCAAAATAGGGTGAGTCAGCAACATAGAGCCAATTTTCCATGAAATCATGCCGGTCACATGTGATCGCGACGACCCCGGGTTTCTTCAGTTTCTTTTTGGTGAATATTTCCTTGATGGTTCCTGAAGCCGGTATCCCTCGATTATGAACTGTTTTGAGGATTGTCGCTTTTTTACCTCTTAAGACGTAAGTATGAAGCGTGTGTTTAATCGAATCGTGATTGGTGAACTGAATGGATTCATCTCGAGCGACGACGCCGGTAAATGGTCCAAAGTTACAATGTTTGGTGTGTACCTCAAGGTCGAGCTTTTTGCCTGCGCGATAGTGAAATGCTCCCAGGCCGGGACGGTTCGCTCGAAAGTGCTTTTCCTCGAAAGCTTTGCCTTTCGTGATGCCTTCAAGGGCGATGACGGCTCCCTGCAACATTCCGTTCTTCACGGACACTTTCGTCAGTGATCGTGTTTCTCCGCAAATTTCAGGGTTTTTTTGTACGGTAAAGCTGCGCGGGGCTAGGACGTTTCCTTGAAAGGCCACAGATCCACTGAGGATGCCAGGATTCACCACCTGTCCGGTTTCATAGGCCAATCCAAGGTTGGAGAGTCCAAGGCTACCCAGTACGAGAAGAAGTCCAATTGAGTATCGTATGTTCATGATGTGGTTCCTTTTGGGAAATTCCTAACCCATATAAACGCAACAATGACAAGAAGGGAGTTTAATGAATAACTTGCCATCCAACGGTCACAGACCAGTCTGTTTCTAATTGCGGTCCATCGAGGTTTTGATAGATTGGCACGCCGCCTTCAACTCCTAGCCGATGTTCCAATCCAAGAATTTCCGGTAATAAGAAATTTACGCCTCCCATGATGTCGAGTTGTTTTCCGCCGCGAAGGTCAGGGTCAGCAGTAAAGACGAGCTGCTGAGCGGCTGCTCTGGTGATTCTGGTATCTTGCCCATCGTAATCAAACCAATGCCGCCACTTAAATCGAACGGAGTTGCTGAGCCAGTTTGTCCATGCATAGGCGCCATAGGCTCCCACTTGGTATTCATCTCCTTTCGAATACCCAGCCTTGTTTCGAGCAATCCGGTATGTACCGATCGACTGGAATCCCCATGATAATTTTCCCTGAGCCCCTCCGTAGGTCAGACCAGGCATGACATCGACTGTTCCTGATCCCAATTGCATGGGGTACGGAAGCCGTATGACTCCGAGGGGCGTTGTGCCTTTTTGAGTGATGTCTCCTGTGGGTAAGCTGACGGTGAAGTTCAAATGAAAGCGATGAGCGCCAATGCTTGGGGCTTCAAATGCATACAAACGCCACAAGGATCCAATTTTCAGGTCTCCGGCGCCTTCCGACCGCGTCTGGAACTTTGCGGCACCGAGAGGGTTTCCGGCGAGATGATCCATCGTATTGCGCAGATATGGCAACATGGCTGAAAGCGTGAGGGTCTCGTTGACTCCGTACATGGCTCCGAACATATGCATTTGCATTCGCATGAATGTGGGGACCACCGTGAACCCTTGATTCCGTACGTCCAGGGGCGACAAGCTTGACGTGCCATCGCGGATTCCATCCATCTCCATCTGCATGTATCGATAGGAGAACATGAGTTCTCCGATATTGTGTGTATGCTCGCCCATCATGCCGATCGGGCCATGCGAGTCGGCTCGTTCAGGAGTATAGAAATTTCCGACAGTCAATTGTTCTCCATTTTTAGCCAGTCGTTGGGATAAGGATTCTTCAAATCCATCAAACATTCCATCAAGAAGCGCGGCAAAGGCATGGCTGCTGGATAGGGTTAAGAGACAGACACAGGTCAGGGTCATGGCTGTTCGTGTTAGTCGCAGTATTGGCGATGTTATAAAGGCGTTATACATGGAAAGTCGTGTTCCTTACATCTTGAAAATATACATGAATAATAGTCTACGCCCGATATTGTTCGCGTCGACCGAGTCAACCGAGTCAACACGCGGGTTTGTCAGAATATTGAAGAGAAGGGTCTAGGAAAGAAGTGAAGAAGGGGGCGCACGAGATTGAGAGTAGCGAGGAAAAAACCGTTCGACTGATAAGGGGATGCTGACATCAAATGTCAGACTTGTGAGAGGTGGTTCACGTAATTCAAAGTCGATGGTTTGTAGGACTTGACCTGCTGCGCACATCCATGAGCACACAGGATTTGCGTGTGTCGTTGTCTGATGATGGGTAGCATGGTGTGTGCTGTGTTGAGTTACCTGTACGGTTAACGCACTGCTGACAAAGAGAAAGCACGTGAGAAGCGTGAGAATGAGGGTCGGATGAAGAATTCGTTTCATACGGAGAATAATGCCTTTTAGGGGTATCCTACGTATAATTTGGAATGTCTGTCAAGAAAATCACCGTATCTTCGTTAGAGACCCTGCGAAACCTTACCGCCGGCGATAAATCCCGTGGCCCATGCCCATTGAAAATTGAAGCCTCCGATGCGCCCGTCACAGTCAAGAATTTCTCCGACAAAGTAGAGTCCTGGTATTTTCCGAGATTCCATTGTATTAACGTTGACTTCTTGCAATGGAATGCCGCCGGCCGTGACCTCGGCAAAGTTCCACCCACGTGCACGTTCGACAGGAAGCGGCAATTCGGTCAACATGCGCGCCAAGACCCGTCGAGAGGATCGTGGCAGCTGGCTGATTGGCAAGGCTGACAACTCACAGTCCGGGCGATGAGACTCGGGCGGGAAGGAAATTTTTTGAGCGACATAGGCACACAAGGCCTTGGCCACTCGCTGCGGAAGAGACTGTGAGAGCAGTGAGGAGAGTAAGCGTTGCTGTTGTGCTGCTGTGTCTAACAACCAGCGATCGAGTTCTTCAAATGTCTGTTCAGGAAAAAATGACATCGATAATGTTGTGTGAGATCCTTGTGCATGACCTTTCACCCAAAACCGGCTGGCATCCATGAGTCCAGGACCGCTGATTCCAAAATGTGTCCAGAGGACACTGCCTTTTCGACGGTCGACGATTTTCCCGTCAACCGTTGTGGTGAGTCTGGCTTCATGTGAGGTCCCGGAAAGGGTTTTATGGAAAAAATCTTCAGAAAGTACGAGAGGAACGAGTGCGGGGTGACATTCAGTGACGGTGTGTCCCAGTTGCTGTATGAGGGCCCATCCCGATCCATCTGATCCCGACTTGGGTAAGGACTTTCCGCCTGTCGCCATAATGACCCGTTGAGCGGTAAATACCTCGACGTCTGTTTGAATTTGAAATTGTCGATGAGCTTTTCGAATGGCCTGGACTCGATGATGTGTTCGTATTTCAATTCCAAGTTCTTCACATCGATGGAGGAGGGCTTGAAGTACGGTCCTGGCTTTGTTTGATACGGGGAACATTTTTCCTGTGGCTTCTTGCTTCAGCGGCACCCCTAATGATTCAAACCATTGGACGGTGTCATGTCTGGTAAATCGTTTTAAGACACGTTCGACGATCCGGGGTGAGGCATGAAAATCTTTAGCGGAAATCACGGTATTGGTGACGTTGCAGCGACCTCCGCCTGACACGAGAATTTTTGCTCCGAGCGAACGTGCGCTGTCGAAGAGGACAATCTTCAGGTCTGGCCTAGTTTCTGCGGCAAAAATGGCGGCTGCCAATCCTGCGGCTCCGGCTCCAATAATGGCAATATGAGTATTAGCAGGCATCGTGAAGTCTAAGCGCCTCATTCGTGACGTGATGTGGCGTGTTCATGCGTCTCTTCTTGCCTGAGGTAGTTTGAACGATGAGAAACGAATAATTGTGGGGGCGGTTGTGGGGAAAGTGTGCGGTCATGACAGAGGTTGGAGCTGGTTGACCTGACAACCAGCTCCAACGAATCTGTTTGAGAAACACTTGTGGCGATCCACGAATATTATTTGAGTCGTGACATCAATTGGGCCATTGCTTCCATTCTTGTGTGTTCGAGTCAAACCACCAATCTGGTCCGCTAAGATGGAGTTTTTTGTGGCAGTCCAATGACTCGGTTTCTTCTTGGTTCGGCCAGGTTTTCCACTCGTTTGCTCGTGAGTCAGACCACCATTCTTGGCCATTAAGATGTAAGTCTTTATACTCTTCCAATGAATGGCTGGCGGTTCGGGATGGCCATTCTTTCCATTCATTGGCATTGGAGTCAAACCAATATTCCGGGCCGTTGAGGTGTAAAGCTTTATGAGCCTCTAACGTTAGTTGTCCGTTTTCGTCAAAGTGATCGGCATGGGTTTGGCAATAATCTTGGGCCATGGTTTGTGAAGCCAGAAAGCTCTGACAGAGGAAGACGAGTGAAAGACATACGTACGCGGGTCGCATAGGCGTTCTCCTTGGTTAAAAGAATGTATGAGGGGCGAGAGAGAAAGGACGCAAGCTTTGGGTGGTCATCAGTTCTTGTCCTTGATTCCGTGTCGGGGCTGTGTGTCATATGGGACTTCCCATATGCCTAGCATTTCACCTTGTCAGTACTGAAAAGAGAGCGTAGAGGGGATAGGAGCATATAACCATGAACGCCTGATTGAAAGCAAGAAAAAGCCGTGTCTGTTCCGCTGGAAGACAACAGTCAGAAGCCGCTCTGTTCTGATGATTTCGCGGTGAGCCGATCTAGAGCTTGGATATGTGTGCCTTCCCTCATGCTATGGTTTTTGAAAGAGCACGACATCGCGATCGACCACCATCAATTGCGCATGCCACTTTTCTGCAAGCCATTGAAAGGTTGCTTGTGAATAAAAACACACGTGCGTTAAGTCGTTTTTGTAATGCCAGGTGGTAAACGCCTGCTGGTCATACACGCGTTTCGTCATGATGCCGAGAAGACCTCCAGGTTTGAGAATCTTCCATAAGCTGTCTAACTCTTTTTGAGGGTCATGAAGATGTTCTGCGACTTCCGACGCGGTAACAAAGTCATAGGTGCCTTGAAAGACTGCAGGATCATGGGCGTAAAAGTAGTCGTAGAGGGCAACCGTATGTCCGGCTTCTTCAAACATGACGGACAGTGTGGGTCCAGGGCCTGATCCAAAGTCGAGTCCATGGCTTTGAGGAGGCAACTGTTGATGCATGGGAATAAACAGACGGCTTAAGAAACGTCGGTAGGCATGGTCTTCAGGGGAGTTTTGGTGATGGTCGTATGCCAATTTTTCTTGTTCAGCAGAGAGGAACTGTTCTGGCGGAACGAAGACGAGTCGACATCTGCGGCATGAATAAAAGTTTCGTCTGTGATCATCGTGATACGTTTGATTAATATTGGTGTCATGGCAGAGCGGACACATTGGGATTGGAATGGGAGTGTGAGGGTGCGAAAGAGTAAGGTTTAGGTTTCGTTCTGATTGGCACATGTCAGACATAACAGGATGGTCGGATCGAAGGCTAATCGTTTCGGATGGATTTCGTCTTCACAGCGGACGCATAATCCAAAGATGTCCTTCTCAATTCGTTGCAGAGCCGTCTCTATTCGCTGCTTCCGAAGGTGTCGACGTTGTTGAGACTCTTTGGCCATTGCTTGACTTTGGAGGGCATCCATTCGTGACACGCGACCGATTTTGGTTTGATCTAATTCGACGGTTTCCGCCGCTTCATCTGCCGTTCTTTCGATTTTTGTGATTTCCTCGCGAAGGGTGAGGAGCTTCTCACGAAAATATTCGACGTCAATATCAGTATGATTCATGTTGTCCCCTTAGATGGCAATCATAGGCGGCGTGAGGTAGAGAGTCTCTCAGCGTAACGCAAGGTCGTGTAAGGAGGCGTTAGCCTGAAGTTTCACATCCGACCAGTTCATCTGTGCCTCCATTTTCTCCAATTTTCAGCAATAGTGTGATATTCCCATTCGAACGTTTGGTCAGTTCCATATACGTGGCTTGTTGTGAATGTGTCTCCTGAGTATTAATTATGATGGTCGTTCCTTTGTTGGTGACTGTAGAAATATGCCAATTTCCCAATGACAGGTGTTTGTCTGCGGCGTACATCTGCATGCCGCTTTCTTGAATGCGCATATAATATTTGGCTTTGTCGCATCCTCCGGCTCCCCACATTCCATGGTAGCCATTTGGAATTGCACCTTGAGCACCCCCTGCCGTAGAGCTTGCGACAAGTATGACCATCATCGTACTCATCAATAGAATTTTTCTCATCAAGGTTCCCTTCAGGCAGTTAGTCAGGTGCACAATGAAAAAAGAGCCGTTCAGCTCCCACTGTTCTGAAAATATTGGCTCCAGTCCATGGGGTTAGGTTCCGTAATCATTTGGATTGTGGGTCTGTGATACCGAAGTACACACCTTCTGGAACTCGTGAAATTTTCTAGTTTTCGGTAAGTAAGACGAAGTGGTTGTCATTCTGACTAAGAATTGTCACTGTAATTTAACCAAAAAATATGCTCTCTGTACAACAAATTTTGTGCTAGGATTGAAGGTATCCAAGGTTAAGAGCAGAGACAATGTCTGACCGTCCGGCGACACATGGCATTTTAAAGTTGCCGAATGTTACAGTTCGTTTGCTTGATGTGACCGATGGGGTCTGATTTCATGAGTTTCTGTCCGTAAAAAACTTGGATCTTTGTCAGACTCGATGAAATTGCGCTACTGGTAACATGTATCGTTTGATTTGACCCCACTAGAACCGAATTTGCCTATTATTAAAAAGTACAGGAGAGTTCATGACTGATAGCCCCAACACTGGTTCTTCCCATGAAACATTCTTAAACGACTGTCTTCCACGGTTACAGGAACTGTCCAATAACTTGTGGTGGAGCTGGACTCCTAAGAGTCGTTTGCTCTTTGAGGTGTTTGATCACACTCTGTGGCACCTGACTCATCATAATCCCGTCAAGCAGCTTCAAGAGGTCAAGCCTGAACGACTGACGCATCTGGCTGAAGATGTGGTGTTTCGTCGCCGGTATGTCGAGGCCTTCAAGCTCTTTGATGAGTATATGGCTAAAAAGGATCATTGGTTTGGTACAAAATATCCAGTGAATGCCAACTCGCCCATTGCGTACTTTTCAGCTGAATTCGGACTTCATAATTCGGTTCCCATTTATAGTGGCGGTCTTGGCATTCTTGCAGGGGATCATTTAAAGGAGGCGAGTGATCTTGGTGTTCCATTGGTTGGCGTCAGTTTTATGTATCGCCAATCGTACTTTCGTCAAGTCATTCGGCTTGATGGTTGGCAGGAAGCGAAGTATGAAAACCTGAACCGAAAAGACCTGCCCATTCAGCCGGCGATGACATCTTCGGGTACGCAATGCCGAATTACCGTTGAACTGAATCAGCGTTCGGTTGTGTGCGTCGTATGGAAAATTTTTGTCGGACGTGTTTGCTTGTATCTCCTTGATACTGATGTGCCAGAGAATACATCCGAAGACCGGATGCTGTCGGCACGTTTGTATGGCGGTGATAGAGCGGTTAGGTTAGCCCAAGAAATTATTTTAGGTATTGGAGGTGTGCGGGCTCTGAAGGCCTTGGGAATTCAGCCGCAAGCTTGGCATGCGAATGAAGGCCATGCGGCCTTTCTCCACCTCGAAAGGCTTCAAACATTGATTCAGGAGGGTGTCGCAATTCCCAAGGCCATCGAAGACATTCGGGAAAGTTCAGTCTTCACAACTCATACCCCAGTTGAAGCAGGCCATGACTTTTTCTCACATGACCTCATTGAGCCCTACTTTACAGGATTTTGGGAAAAATGCGGTCTTTCAAAACAGGAATTTTTGGGGTTTGGAAAACATCCCAATGACGCCGAGGATCATTTTCATATGACCGCGTTAGGGATTTACTTTTCGTCGCTTGTGAATGGTGTAAGTGCTGAACATGGCCGCGTGTCTCGACGGATGTGGCAGTGCCTCTGGCCGGAGCTTCAAGAACATGCTGTCCCTATCCGTCATGTGACGAATGGCGTTCATGTGCCAACTTGGATTGCTTCGGAAATGAATCATTTGTACAGCAAGTATCTTGGTGCAGACTGGATGTCGGAGTCTGATAATCCGGCGGTTTGGCAGAAAATCCTCGATGTTCCAGATCATGAGATTTGGGGTGTCCGGCAAGTCCTCAAGCGCAAGCTCTTAAATTTTATTCGGTATCGTGGTCGTTCAGGCTGGACTTCTAGTCGACTGCAGGCCGATCAAGTCCTGGCAGGCGG
>BQIY01000018.1 GCA_021604265.1 Nitrospirales bacterium | reverse complement strand
TTCAAGGAGCATTGAATGGTCTTAAATTTCCTCGCCCACTCTCGCATGACCTTATGCATACGATGCTAGAGGCCTATAGTATTCAGGTCGACCGTGTGTTCATTTCCTTGAAAGATGGAGTCTATTACGCAACCATGACCTTGTCATTAAATGGACAACTCAAAATATTTGATAGCCGGTCATCCGATGCGATTGCCTTGGCCGTTCATTTTCACACCCCTATTGTGGTATCACGAACTTTGCTAGAATCAGCCGGGAAGTCTCGCGATGATGAAAAAGAAGGGCAAGTGCAATTGTAAGTTGACCGTTGATTCCCGTTTGACCGGTGGTGCAGAAAAAACGTGCTGATCGTCGTCATCGGTTTCTGCGAATAGGTTATTCACTCTTATTCGTGAAGAACTTTGCGTGTGTATTCAGGGCAGATCGTGGAAGATCCTTCTTGCGTCCTGCGATAGCATATGCTATAACTGACCCTCTTTTTGAGAATGAGCATTAGGGTAATTGGAAGGCCCTTCGTTTTAAAGCTGGTAACTCTTTTATTATTAACAAGCTTTTCATGGGGAGGTAGGCGATGCACAGAGTGCTTCTATCCGTCCTTTTAAGTCTTGTGCTAGTTGCGGCTGGATCAACAGGTGCGCTAGCCCTTCAGTCTGGTGGTGTTGAAATCGGTGACCTTGAGACAGGGTCGGTCGTCGGGCAATCATTTAAAGCCTTAGACGTTGACCTGGAGTTCACCGCGATGATGGTGGGTGGTAAAAAAGTGTGGTATCCGCCGACGTCTGTGTTGAATCTGACGAAGTCAGGGACTGGCGGCCGGGCTGGTCGTCCCGTCTTACTCAAAGTCACCAACGCACTTGATACCGAACATGGTTTTAATTTATCAGCTGATTCGGAGCAAGCTGGACCATGGGTCATGGATATCAAGATTGTGTTAAAGCCTGGGGAAACCAAATACATTGGTGTGCCGACCAGCGATCTGACTTATGTGACCGCGAGCAATACGATGAAGTATTCTTGTCAACTTCATGATGCTCACCTTGGCGGGCAATTGTTAGTCTTGCGTTAAAAACGCTTGGCTCTCGGGTTGAGGGCCGTTGCAGATACGTGTTGTAAAAAGCCCCATTCTCCTGGTGAGAATGGGGCTTTTTTATTGGAAGTATCTAAGGAAAGGATGCAGGATGTTTAGACTTCTTGCTCTTCCTTGCATTTCACTTCGGCATTAAGTGGAATCTTTTGTGCACCAAAAAATTCACCATTGACGATCAGAATGAGGAACCGGTGCTGGTCTTTGACTTTATTGGCTTCACCTTGAAGGGTCGTGTTAATATCAACCACCATTTCATGCTGAGATTCTGTTGTTGTATCGTTAATGACCCAAAAATAATGGCTTCCTTTGGGGTAGAGTGTCTCAACGAAGCCATTGATGGCTTGAGAGACATTGGTGAAGCTGGCAATGCTAGTTGAGGTTTGTCCAACTAACAAGGTCAGTAGGGTTATGGTCGTCAAGAAGATACCCTTCATCATGAGCCTCCTTCGGTTGGGTGGGCTTTTTGCTTGGCCGAGGCCTGTTGCAGTATTCTAGTCTCTGTATCGGACTTGTCGTATAAAAACTCAATAACATCATAGCCATATTACAGATTATGAGCAATAGGATGAGGTGCCTGGAGAGGGTGTTTCTCGATTTTTCCACTCTAATAAAACTGACGGCTTCTGAGTTCTCACTGATTGTGAAGAGAGGGAATTCTTGGCTTGTTTGAATCTGAAAAACCTCTTGTTCTTGTGTACATTTCCGATAGTTGAGTTTTGCCGCCCTGACTCTCGTTGTTCGGAAAACCTTCTTACAGGCAATTGTCAGTGAACATCATCGTGGTCTGCATGTGTTGTGATCCATGAGCTACGCCATTTCTTTTTACACAATGTAAATCTGTTCGAGAAGCGACCATGTCTACCTTTTTTCAGGATCAACCGCATAAAAAACGACTGTTTTTTTTGATTATCATGTCTCTGCTTCTTATTAGCGGGGCCCTTCTTTTTAATCGGCCTGAACAGACAAAAAGTATTCATGTGTCCTTTCCTAACGGCCAGGTCTTAAAGGCCGAAGTGGCCGATACGCCAGAGAAGCTGCTGTTTGGTCTTGCCTTTCGTAATCATTTGGAAGATGACGAAGGCATGCTCTATATCTTTGATGAATCGGCAAGCCATCAAGTTTGGACGAAAGAATTTCGTATTCCTGTTGATATACTCTGGGTCGATGAGAGTAAATTGGTGGTGCATATCGTAGAGGCGGCCCCTCCCTGTTCAAGCGATCCTTGCCCGTGGTACGGCCCGCCACCCCAAAATGCACGCTATGTGATCGAAGCGAATGCGGGATTTATCAAAAAAGCTGAAGTCAAGTTGGGGGAACCGTTAAAGTTTATTCTCCGTATGTAGTGAAGATGACGCCAAAGATTGACGTGCTCCATTCTTCTAAGGGGTAGCTGTGGAATCGAAACAGAACGAACATACATTAGATGAGTTTATCCCCATCGCTCGCATTGATGAGGTGCCTGAAGGAAAGGGGAGAGTGATTAAGGTCAACGATAAGTCTGTGGCATTATTTCATGTGGCCGGGAAATTCTATGCCATTAATAATATTTGTCCTCACCAAGGGGGGCCGCTCGGAAAAGGCAAGGTCAAAAAGTATTTGGTGACTTGCCCTTGGCATGATTTGCAGTTTGATATCCGCAGCGGGTTTGGGGGCGATGGCGGCGGCAACTGTGTGGCAAGCTATCAAGTGCGGGTACAGGGCGATCAAGTCTATGTGTGTCTTCAAACACGGGATGTGTGGTCGTTAGAGTAACTTCAGGGTCGACGAAGGCTTCGACATATTTTTCGTGATCACGGATTGAGGGACAAGAACATGGATCAGCAATTAGGCAGTGAGGTGACGGATACAACGAAACAAGACGGAGTTAAACCTCTCCAAGTGAAAAAGCGCGAGACGTTTACGGTAAAGTTGTGGGAAGATCGCACACGTGGCGAGCAATGGGTGCCTGCGTATGATGCAAAGGTATTCGTGTTACTTGAGGATGATTTTTTCCGCACGACGAGTAATAATGCTGTTGATTCCGGTAGTCGATCATTTGAGTTTCAAGCGCGAGAGGTTGGTCGGTATCCGCTTGAATTTCATAAGAGGATGGCGTGGAAATTTACCGCTGAAGACCGTCGAATTTTTTCCGTCACTGTCGAGGAGTAACCGAAGGGCATCATAGAGACTATGCCAAATATTGGATATTTAAATGGTCAGTTCATGCCTTTGGAGCAGGTCTGTGTTTCGGCTGAAGATCGGGGATATCAATTTGGAGATGGGATATATGAAGTGATTCGGACGTACCAGGGATGTCTCTTCTATCTTGAAGAACATTTAGCCCGTTTAGAGAGGAATGCACGCGAGATTCATATTGCTCTTCCTCTCAATCGGCATGAATGGGAAGCGGCTATTCTCCTGGGAGTCAAGCAAAGCGGTTATGCCAATTGTAAGGTCTACCTACAAGTAACAAGAGGGGCTGCACCCCGCGAGCACCAATTTCCTGCGGCTCTCTCTCCCACCGTCCTTATGACTTTTCGAGAAATGCCTGATTTTGATGCACATTTGCGAGCCAAGGGCGTATCTGCGATTACCCTTCCTGATATTCGCTGGGGGCGATGTGACATTAAAAGTCTCAATCTTCTTCCGAATGTGTTAGCAAAGCAGAAGGCTGCAGAGGCTGGAGCTTTCGAAGCGATTTTCGTTCGGGATGACATAGTGACGGAAGGAGCGTCCAGTAATTTCATGATTGTGAAGGACGGTGTAATCAGTAGTTCTGAACTCAATCAACGGATCCTCGCCGGGGTGACGTTATTGTGTGTCATCGAGCTTGCTCGAGTGCATGGATATGATGTTCAAGAGCGAGTCATCCGTGCTCGGGAGCTTGACAACGTTGATGAAATGTTTCTTGTGGGAACGACGATAGAGGTCTTGCCGGTGACTCAGCTGAATGATCAACCCGTAGGTGATGGATCGCCCGGCCCTGTGACCCGTTCTTTAATGAGTAAATTTTCCGAAACTGTTGAAAAAACATTCTCGATTCCGCTACGGTAAACACCCTGATATGGGCGCTTTTAGTCCGTGTTTCATAGCTGTCGAAGGTTGTTCCATTAGTTTTTAAGATGGACTTGACTCTCATGCGTCTTTTTAAGTACCTTTTTCCTTCTCGCCATTGAAGTAGGTCTTAATGTGTATCCGAAATTCAGAGTTCCTCTCATACTTAAAAATTTAGTGACTGTGTATGGTTGTTGATATTTCTTTCGCTGTTAAGGAGGCCGGTCAATGTTTTATCAGAAGTTTTCATTAAATCCATCACTCAGGTGGTTTGGTGTACTTGCCGCTGCATTGGTTGCCATGCCGCTCGCTTTCGTTGGAGCTGAAACTGCGGGTACGAAGTCCATGATTCATAAGGCTGGGATGACTCATCAGGATTCCCCAGGCTGGGCTGAGAAACTCAAGGGGCAGACCATTGTTGAGAACTCAGTGGAAGGAAGAGCTGAACGTGCGGCCTTAGTTGAGCTTCAACATCAACGAATGATGGAGCAGATGGAAAAGCAGATGTCTCACACTCCGAACAGCGGAGCTTTTAACTCGATGTCGATGATGCATCAGTATGGTGCCGGAAGAGAGAACGGTCTCCTGATGAGTAATCCTGGCGGAGAGCCTGTTTCAGGTTCTGGGGGACTTTGCCCGAAGACTGCCCCCGTTAAGCATTATGATATTGCTGCCATTAACGCAGAAGTCACGTTGAATCAATGGTTAGACTACTATCCAGGCTATATGTATGTCTTGACTGAAAATATTGAAAAGCTCAGGGAAGAAGAGGCAAAAAATGCTGAAGCTCGAGAGTCCGAAGGACATAGTGATCCAGGCGGAGTCAAGAACGGGATACAAGATCAGCTAATTCAACCCTTGGTAATAAGAGGAAATCAAGGTGACTGCGTCAAGTTTACTCTGAGAAATCAACTGGAGTTTGGAGAAGATGTGAGCTTGCACATCAATGGCTCAGATATGGTGATGAGCAAAACCGGTCAACCGGCTACCACGACGAATCCTGATGCCATAGCGGTTGGAGAAATGGAAGATGAATTTGAAGATGAGGAAGAAAGCGAAGGACCAAAGGGATCTTCCGTCATTGAGATGGAGTGGTACATTCATCCGGATGCGCAAGAAGGTGCCAAGCAGTTCCATAGTTATAGCAATGACCGTGAATTAACGGTGCTTGGAATGATGGGCACGTTTGTTGTTGAGCCTGCTGGATCTAAGTACTGGGAGCCCCTCGGAGAAGGCGAACCGACGGAAGCCCGAAGCGGTTGGCAGGTGATGATTGATACGCCGAATGGACCGGATTTCAGAGAGTTCATTCTGATTTATCATGAAATCGGTGATGAAGCGTTTCGACCGGTCAACAAGCATGGAGATTTCTTGCCGCAACGTGACCCATTGACGGATGTGTATCGTCCAGGAGCGCGTGCATTAAATTTCAGAAGCGAACCGTTCGGCATTAATAACATGCATGTGCAGCATGAATATTTTGGATTTGAAGATGAATCCATGGGGTATAGCAGTTATACCTATGGAGATGCCTCTCCTACGATTCCACGCAGCTATCTGGGTGATCCAGCAAAGTTTCGTATCGTTCACGGTGGGTCGGAGGTCTTCCATTCTCACCATCCGCACGGCGGATCGATTCGGTGGCAGCGCAGTCCGAGGGCCACGCAGATGCCGGTATGGAACACTGGACAAAATGGCCCCGTGAAGTATCCAGTAATTCGAACCAAGTCAGATCGCGTAGATGTTGAAGGTATTGGACCTTCTGAAGCGCTTGATCTTGAGACGGAGTGCGGGTCTGGTCTCTGTCAGTGGCTTGCCGGTGACTTTTTATTCCACTGTCATGTGGCCCATCATTATGTGGCAGGTATGTGGGGATACTGGCGTGTGTATAACACTCTCCAGGTTCCTGGATTTCACAATGATGTGATGCCGCCGCTTCGTGAGTTGCCAGATCGTGTAAACCGTATTCATAAGCCAGTAACCTCCGATAAGCTTATCGGGACGACAGTCAACTGGTTTGGAACAAAATTTAAAATTGTCGAGAGCGGAAAAAGCGATTGGAAGTCTGAGCCGCGAGTGGTCAATATTAAAGATTGGGTTGAAATGCAACTTGTGACTCAAGGAAAACCTGGACACAAGAATGATGAAAAAGGGCAGCTCCAATCCTATGATGCCACCGTCATCGACTGGGTCTGGGATGGGAAAAAGGCCATGAGCGAAAAGGAAGCCTCGATTGGTCCGAACCCCAAATACCTGCCTGAATGGCAAGGGTATAAAGCTGGCGAACGCCGACCTATTTGGTTTGAGCCGACGACAGGGAAAGTGGCATGGCCATGGTTGACTCCACATTTCGGAAAGCGGGTACCGTTTTCACCTGATCATAATCCTGCTCCTTGGTTAGAAATGATCCATGTTGATGATGAAGGCAAGCGGACGGTTGACCCGGCAAAACCGGGAGAAAATGGCCGTTGGAGTTTGTGTCCAGATCGAGCAGGAAAGCAAGAGTATAATATTCATTTTATTAAATTGCCGATTGAGTTATCCGCGGCACAAGGTAATGAAGAGCCGATTGTCGATCCTCATGGATTGTTGTATGTCGTGCATGATGAAGAGGAAGCCATCCGTGCAAACAACGATTTGAAGTTTCCTCTTGTGATTCGTGCCAATATGTACGATTGTATGGATTGGACGTTAACCAGTGAATGGGAAGATGACGATATTACGAATTTCCAATCATCAAAAATCAATACCCATTTCCACTTTGTGCAATTTGATAATCAATCATCAGATGGTGTGATTTCAGGATTTTCATATGAACAATCCATGCGGCCCTTTACGATGTTTGAAAAGAAAACCAAAAAAGGGTTGCCGGTTCCGATGAATTCTAAGTTTACAAAGGCCGCGAAAAAAGGTGAAAAGACGATCCATCTCACCAACGCCAAACAGTATCATGTTGGAACTTTGGTTCTGGTTGGAGCCGATAATGTTGGAGGTGATGAGATCAGACGAATCGTCGCTATTGGCGGCTCTGGAGGATCAGCTTCTAGCGGGTCATCATCATCAGGATCAGGCAGCTATACCGTGAGCCCTGGTGATTCATTGGGGGCTATTGCCAGTTCACTCGGGACTTCAGTCGGAGAATTGAAGGCTCTCAACAATCTTGGGGATGCAAACCTCATTGTTGTTGGGCAAAATCTGAAAGTTCCTGGTGCAGGGGAAGCTCCTGCCGCAACTGGAGGTGAAACTCTGACATTTGATAAGCCGTTAGAGAATGATCATCCTGTTGGAGATATTGTTACCGTTGAGTTCGTGCGTCAGCGTTTTTGGGCAGATGCCGATGTCGGTTCGGTCTTTTGTCATGATCATGCATTTGGCGGAACAACGTGGCCTCATGGTGCGGTCTGTACGTTCTTGATCGAACCATTTGGCTCAACATGGCATGATCCTAAGACTGGAGAGCCAATTCGTACCGGACCAGTCGCTGATATTCATACTGTGGAGCGTGTTGGACATGATGTCGCTGGGAGTTTTCGTGAGTTGATGGTGCATATCATGGATACGGTTCCGCACACGGTTAACGTGGTCACGGCCGGGAATCCTCCTGGCCAACCAATAGACGTTGCTCTGGAAGCTGGGCGTACCGTGTCATTTATCATGCCACCAAATGAAAAAATCAAAATGACGCCAATGCCATTTTTGAATGGTGGGACTCACACGACTGGTGGTGCGATTAACTTCCGTGCCGAGCCATTCGCTCAACGATTGGCCAACAATCCTGAAACATCGCAAATCTTTAGTAGCACAGTACATGGCGAGCCAAGCACGCCTATGGTTCGTGCATATTTAGGTGATGCGATTGTCTTCCGTTTAGTCGATACAACAATGAATGAAAGTAATGTGTTTACCGTATCCGGGCACACATTCTGGACGGAACGGTATGCATCAGATTCAAATCGGAAGAATTCAATTCATATCACGATTGCAGAGCGATATGACCTGGTTGTAGCGGAGGCCGGTGGTCCGAGGCACCAGCCAGGTGATTATATGTATTTCAACGGGAGAAGTTCGAAGTTCTCTGAAGGTTCGTGGGGTCTCATTCGTGTGCTCGATGAACCAGTTGATGACTTGCAGCCACTCCCGAATAAAGCCTACGGGAAGGAAGGGATGCCTAAGCCGCTTCCAGTGTGTCCAAAAGATGCACCAGAAAAGCAGTTTAATGTAGCTGCGATCGACTTCCCATCAATGAGCTTCAATCCGAATGTTGAGGAAGCAATTGAGGTTGACTTTGAGAGAAAAATAGAAGTTCAAAACCCAGACGCCAAAATTTATGTTTTGGAAGAAGAAGTCAGCAAAGTATCAGGTGATTACCGCCCCATGCCGCTCACATTGCGGGCGAATGTCGGTGATTGTATTAAGGTGAATCTCACAAACAAGATGAAAGAAGGTCGTGCGTCATTCTCAGCCTTCGGGTTGGCATTTGATCCCAAGGATTCGCAAGGTCTGAACTTGGGGAACAATACTGGAGAGCAGACGGTTGCACCGGGAGAGAGCCGAACCTATACCTACTATGCGGATCCTTTCATCGGGGAAACACAATCCTTGGTGTGGGACTTTGGAAACGTTGCCATGAATCCGAGAAATGGATTGTTTGGCGCCATTATTATCGGTCCTACAGGATCACAATATCGTGATCCGAAAACCGGGGCTGATGTATCATTAAAGAATGCGTGGTCGGCTGATGTTATTGTTGACCGCACAATTCAAGGCAATGAGAAGCGTAAGAGTTATCGGGATGTTGCCTTATTCTTCCAAGATGAAGACAACATCATTGGAACCAGCTTCATGCCATATGTTCAAAATGTGGCAGGTCTCGTTGGTATTAACTATAGGAATGAACCCTACCTATATCGTGAAGAAGAAGGTTGTTCGCTCGGCCGTATGTTCCAACCTTGTGAGGTTGACGACCCGAAGGATCCTGCAACGCCGGTTATTATGTCCCATGCAGGTGATCCTGTTCGAATCCATGTATTCGGAGCAAGCAGTGAACAAAACGGTATGTTTACGTTGGAAAAACATGAATGGCCAATTGAACCATTTATGCCAGGTGCCGATATGATTAGTACCGTGGAGTTTGCTGGCTCGGAAAGTATTGATGCGTTTGTTTCTTCAGCAGGTGGTGTCTATGCACTTCCTGGTGATTACATTTATGGTAATGCCCGCCTTCCTTACTCCCAATCCGGACAATGGGGTTATCTACGGGTTTTACCTGAAGGTGATCAGCGTATTTTGCCTTTAAGCGGCAAGAAAGGGAGCATGCAGGAAGCAAACGCATCAGAGAGCAGCACCATTAAACCTGTGACGTTTAAATAAATATAACTGGTTGAATGAGGCTATATGGCGGGGAAGCTGAAATTCGGCTTCCCCGCTTTTTTATATCTGATGTATAGTGGTAGATAGACGGAAGGTTTTCCATCTAATTTTTTTAGTTTCAAAACCGCTATGAGAGGGGAGGGAGGTTGAGATGGGGTTGCTGAAGTTATTGATCGGACTTGTCGCTATAGGTTTCTGGGCGCCTCTTGCTTGGCCCTACCAAGAAATTTCAGTAGAAAATGGAGGAACGATTCGCGGAAAGGTGTCATTGGTAGGAGATTTACCTCGGCCCATGGCATTTAATTTAGTCACGATTCCTGATCCGGTGTATTGTGGCAGAATTTCTACTGGTACGGGTTGGCGAATTGTTGAGGATTTTATCGTTGGACCAGATGGAGCGTTAAAAGACGCAGTTGTCATATTGAAGGGCATCAAAAAAGGTAAATCATTTGAAACAAAAAAGGTCAGAGTTGAGGCGATTGATTGTGACTTTTTCCCATTCATCAATGTGCTCAAGAAAAAAGATGAATTGACGGTCGTGAACATGGATCCGATTGAGCACGACATTCAAGGGTATGAAACTGCCCGGGAACGTGGCGCGCGAGTATTGTTCAATCGTCCCCTTCCGATGAATCCATTTCATAAAGTTCTGGGAATGATGAATAGCCACAAGCATATGCCGGGTAAGCCTATGATCGAAAATGTTCACCTTCGGAAAGGGCGGAACATTTTTGTTATGCAATGCGGCTTTCATCCGTATATGTTTTCCTGGGGGGTCATCGTCGATAATCCGTATTATGCTATCACCAAGGAGCCTGGAGAGTTTGAAATCACCGATGTTCCCCCTGGAGACTACACGCTCACGGTATGGCATGCGGGAATGAAAAAGTATCTTGAGAAAAAAATTACAGTTCCCCCAAATGGGATGCTCGAAACCAATTTTGAGTATACGGCTGTCAAGGGACGGCGGAGTGTTCACGAAATGCATGAAAACCCGCACTTTGGGTTGGAGATGCTCGGTGAAGGTGTTGAGATTGTTCCGTCCCTTCGTCTTCAGACACCTTAGGCACGTGATGATGCGTAAGATAACGTACAAAGGTTTATGGGGTGTGCTGCTTCTGGGTGTGATGGTCTGTCTGAGCAATGTTGTCCGCCCAGCTCTTGCGTATGAAGTGACGGATGTGACGAACGGAGGGTCACTCACCGGCGTGGTGACGCTGTTAGGACCTCCGCCTGATCCGAAGGCTTACAATTTAATCACATTTCCTGACCCAGAATATTGTGGCAGAATCTCAACGGGAAATGGGTGGCGATTGCTTCAAGATTTCCTTGTGAATGATGATCGACAAGTCAAGAATGTTGTTGTCTTTTTTGAAGAGGTCCAAGCAGGAAAGCCGTTCTCGGTTTCGATCCCACGTGTGGAGGCGCGTGATTGCCAATTCCATCCCTTTACCACGATTGTGCGCAGCGGGCACGGAGTCGAGGTAATTAATATGGATCCCGTCATGCATGACATTCAGGCATATGAAACGTCTAAGCAACAAGGGAATCGAGTGTTATTTAACTCACCGTTACCGTTTAACCGTCTTCATAAACGAGGTGACATGCATGCCACGCATCGTCATCAACCCAGCGAGTCTCTGGTTCGGCAATTTCGGTTAAGCAAGGGGCGAAAAACATTTGTCATGCAGTGTGGGTTTCATGCCTATATGGAAAGTTGGGCAATTGCGGTGGAAAACCCGTATTATGCGTTCACCGATTCTTCCGGGACCTTTCAAATAGATCACATTCCTCCTGGTACGTATCGGGTTCAGGCCTGGCATCCCAGCGTTCGACAGGATATCGTACAAACCGTCGTGATTCAGCCAGGGAAACAGGTATCGCTGACATTTGAATTACCTGCACCGACAAAGAGGCATACGGCTCACAAAATTCTCTCTCCGCCTCGATTTACCCCCGCGGCGCTAGGGCGGCCAATCGACATTCAGCCGCTGCTTGAACAGCAACGCCCGTGAGTGGAATCGCACGCGGGGGTAGTGAATGCGCTTTCTTCATATTACGTTAATTTTGCTAGCCTTGAGCAGCAGCGTGTCTCCATTAGCTGTTTCTGCTCGAAGCGATGCTCTGGTTGAAAGAACGCTCTCTCAGTCTTCAATAGAGTTTTCAGCTCGATTAGTTTGGCGAAGAGACGGGAAAACGTCAAAGGCGCAATTATTCGTGAAAGGCGATCGATATCGTCTTGAACATTGGGGCGGCATAAAAACGGATCTTGGATTAGCCGGGGTCACCATTGTTCGGTTAGATCTTCGAAAGGTTTGGTATCTCTACTCGAAGCGACGCCTTGTCTTAAGTGTGCCGGCAGAGCCGGACGATGTATTGCCACTTTCAGTGAAACTTGATGGAGAAGTGAGACGGTCATTCATAGGTGATGCACAGGTGGGAAAGCGGCCCGCGCACTTATATGAAGTGGAAGTCATGTCTCCATCTGGTCAACGGGAAACGTATTATGAGTGGGTGGACCCCGAACGGCTGGTGCTTCTCAAGCTATTGAGTCAAAGTCGGGATTGGCAGGTAGAATACGAACATGTGGTTCTTTCGACGCAACCGAACTATTATTTTGAACCGCCTCTTGGGTATCGAAAAGTTGAAGCCCAAAATAAGCGATCTGAAACCGGTTAACTGACAAGGAAATAACGGATGAAGTTGAATCAATCACAGCAAATGAATAATGACTGTTGTGATAACACGGTGAATGGGCAATCCAAATTCTTAACCCCGAGTGTTCACGTCTCGATTGCTCATAGTTCAATAAGACTTCTACTGCTTGTTGTCTGCTTTCTTGTGTGGAGCCCAATGCATGGAGATGGTCTGTGGGCTGCAGACCCTTTGTCAAAGCCAGAATGGCATCAAGCCCAACAGGCCTTCAAAAGTTTACAGTTTCAAAAGGTTCTTGACCTTCTTGCCGGGTTTAGCAAAGAGGAACTGGAATTTCCCGCCGTCCAACGGTTCAGAGTTCTGAGTTTAGCCTTACTTGGGAAAACGACAGAAAGTCTAGATATCTATGAACTTGGGGTAGAGAAAACTGGCCGCGAAAATGAACAATTACTCCGAGAGCTAGCGATTGCTTCGATTTTGCCTTTTCGTGCCGATATGCGTGAGCAAATACGAGGTGCAGCCTATACGGCCTTAAAAGAGATCGGGTCAGAAGATATTATTCCGTTCATGGAAGATGGCTTGGACGATGGGTCAGGTATGATTCGTGCCTTAGCAGCAGAAAGCTTGGCAAGATTAGAGTCGGGGCGAAAATCCAAGAGATTTCGGCAGGCCTTAGAAGATAAAGCTGGGTTGGTTCGAGCTACCGTGTTAAAGGGATTGGGCCGCTCAGGTGATCAAGCTGCACAGACGCTCATCCGGCCATTGCTGAAGGACGAACAGATTGTAGTTCAAGTCGCAGCAGCAGGAGCCATGATTAAACTTGGGCATCCGGAATATTGGGAACGTGTGAAGAAAAGTGCACGAGAGGATGGAGGATATGAGCGTGGTGCCGCGTATCAAGTATTGGGAGAATTAGGCGACGCACGGGCGATAGAAATTCTTCAGCAAGGATTACGGGACCAGCAACCATCCATCCGTGCTGCCGCGGTTTCTTCCCTTGGGAAGCTTCGGCTGTCAGAGGCTGTGCAACCTTTAATGAGTGCCCTGAAAGAGAAAAGCCCAGCCGTTCGGAGCGTGGCCGCTGTCAGTCTTGGAAATTTAAAGGTCGAGAAGGCGGTTCCGACTCTGACAGACATGTTAGAAGATGCCAATCCTGGGGTAAGGGTGGCCGCAGTGGCGTCATTGCTTAAGCTGAGTAGCCCGTTTAGTGTGGTCGCCCCGACTGTGCGAGGATTAATGCAGGATCGGAATCCGGGTATACGATCGGGTATCGCCAAAGCTTTAGGGAATGGGTATGGTCGAGATGTTGTGGGAGCATTGCTTCTCTTACTAAATGACCCAGTGCCCAAGCCAAGAATTACAGCGGCTCGATCGTTAGGCCGTGTTGGGAGTCGGGATGTCCTGCCTCGCCTGAAAGGTCTTCTTCGTGAGCAAGATGAAGGAGTCCGTGCAACAGTCGCGGCAGCGATCGTTCGTGTCCTGGCTCACCCCAAGAATTTATAGTGTCGCGTTCATGTGTCTGCTATTGCTGTTTGTGGCCTCAAAAAACATTCTCACCCATTGATAGTGTTTCTCGTAGGCGGCAGGTGGCGTTTGAGCAATGCCTATTCGATTCGACTCAATTCTCTAGCCGTTTCAAATAACGTCCGCCTGTTTGAAGTGAATAATCGCGCTGAGTTCGTTGATATGCCCATCTGGAAATCATTTGGATTCGCTATAGTGGTTTCAATATTGTTTTTGTTGAGTGGTGTCTCATGCCAATCGTCCCCGTCTGTTGACCCCGTTACTGTCCTGCCTCCTGCGACTGACGCCATATCGGAAATTCAGTGGGCGTTATGGCAGGAAGAAACATTTCGTGCTGCGCAAGAGCAGGATGTCCTTATTCTTCTCGATTTAACCGCTGTGTGGTGCCATGCGTGTCATGTCATGGATGAGACGACATATGCGGACCCATCGATCGTTGACTTATTGAATTCCCGCTTTATTCCCATTCGTATTGATACGGATCAACGACCGGATATCGAAGCTCGATACCGTCATGGAGGATGGCCGACCACGAGTATATTGCTGCCGACGGGAGAGATCGTTTTTCAAGCGAACTATTTGGGACCCGAGGATCTCAAGCAGGCGTTGGAAGAGTCGGAGAAACTCTATCGGGAGAATAAAGAAACATTATTGAAGCAAGCCACAAATATTTGGGCGTCTGTCACAGCTGCAAGGAAAGTTCGAACACGTTCGAACACGATGATTCAGCCTGAGATGGCGGATCAAATGCGGGAGGTGATTGAGCAAAAATTTGATCAGGTGAATGGTGGATTTCAGGATTTTCCAAAGTTTTTTGAACCCGATGCCATTACCTTTCTCTTTGGTCGTTATCACCAATCTCAGGATGACGTTTTGAAGCGTATGGCGCTCTTGAC